>JALTAS010000027.1 GCA_027058925.1 Persephonella sp. | reverse complement strand
AACTTAAAGAGTATGGAAGCAAAAATAAAAAAATCAACGGTAGTATATATATTCATTTTTTTGTTTTTATCAATCGCCATCTGGTTTATGTTTAATATTAAGAAAGAACAGAACAAACAGCTTTATCTGAATCAAAAAATAATAAAAGCAGTTGCAGAGTTCAAAGCAACGCTGAACGGATACAGGATGGTTGTTGATTTCATTCTAAACAGATACTTTACAGACCCACAGATACTAAATATTATCTACGAAGGTTTAAAAGCTCCTGATAACGAAAAAGAAAGATATAGGGAAACACTTTATACAAAACTTAAACCTCTATACACAGAAATGAAAAAACACAGGATAAATTATCTCCAGATAAAATTTCCAGACGGAACTGTATTTTTCAGCTTTCACAGACCCGAAGAATCAGCTGGGAAAAAAAGCAGATTTATAATAATCGGATCAAAACAAAATAAAATCACAGGAGGTTTCAGATTCCCTTCAGAACTTTACTTTAGAGGTCAATTTTTGGGAACAGTTGAGATCGCTATATCTTACGATGCAATTAAAGACCAGTTGAGAAAAATATTCAAAGGAGAGTACAGATTCCTTATATACAAGACTTTTTTGCTTAACAGACTTCTGAGAGAAGAAAGAAAAAGCTATATCCAGAGCAAGATTGATCCGAACTTTTATTATGAAAGTAAAGCAAACAGAGATTATCAGATGAACCTTCAGACATTCTCCAGAATAAATCTTAAACTGAAAGAAAAAACAAAAAACAGGCTATCAAAATTTAAAAATTTTGCTGTAGATATCAAGGTAGATGGAAATTATTATGTTGTATCTTTTATAGTCATATCAAATACAAAAGGAGAAAATATAGGTTATCTGGTTTACTACGAAAAAGACAACACCATATTCCTGTTTTCTGAAACATTTCTCATGATGTATGGAAGTGTTGAGCTTGCCCTCCTTGCTATGCTATGGCTTCTGATAAGCCTGATAACAAAAAGTGAAAAATTTAAAACCATGTCAGAATTAGATGTTCTAACAGGTATATACAACAAAGGTAAATTTAATGATGTTCTTGATACTGAACTTAAGAAGGTAAGAAGGTATAAAAGACCTATGGGATTAATACTTTTTGATATAGACCACTTTAAACAGATAAATGATACCTTCGGCCATCAGGTTGGAGATTACGTACTTAAAACAATAGCTGATATTATCAAAAAAAATATAAGGGATACAGATATTTTCGCGAGATGGGGTGGTGAGGAGTTTGTTATCCTTGCCCCTGAAACAGAAATAAATGGTCTGAAAATGCTTGCAGAAAAACTGAGAAAAGCTATAGAAAACCATAGCTTTGAAAAAGTCAAAAAGATAACGGCAAGTTTTGGAATAACAGAGGCAATACCGGAAGACACTACAGACACAATCGTTAAAAGAGCTGATGAAGCCCTATATCTTGCGAAAGAAAAAGGAAGAAACAGGGTTGAGATAGTTCTACCTGAGGTTTAGTCTGATCAGGTTTAGAGCAAACTGGGAAACAGACAGCCTTATGTCATTTCTCTCACCTTTAAAGACGACCCTGTGAACTTCGGTTTTATTGTTGTCAGAATAACCAACATAATGAAGACCTACAGGTTTTTCAGGTGTTCCTCCTGTTGGACCAGCAATTCCTGTATCTGAAACTGATAGATCTGTTTTCAGAAGTTTCCTTACCCCTTCAGCCATCTGTTTTGCAACAGGCTCACTAACAGCTCCTAATCTTTCAATATCTTCTCTTCTTACACCTAAGATATTTATCTTAACCTCGTTTGAATAAGATATAATACCTCCCATCATATATTCTGATGCCCCCGGAACATTCACTACTCTTGAAGCTATCATACCTCCTGTTGATGATTCAGCTGTAGAGATTGTAAGACCTTTTTCTTTCAGCAACTTTCCAATAACCTCTTCCATCTCTGATTCATCCTCAGAGTATATCAGATCACCGAGTCTTTCTCTTATTACTTTTATCTTGTTTTCAAGGAAAAATCTATTTTTATCTGTAACAAAAATGTCTATACCTTTTGGAGAACTATTGAACAACAAACCATCAATATCCGAAAGAATACCATTTATTTCAGCCTCAGGTTTTCCAAAAGTTCTGAATAGATGTATCTTACTCTCTTCTTCCTTTAAACCCAGATATTCCAAAGCCTTTTTAACCATTGGCCTCATCTCAGAAGGAACCCCCGGAACAGCAACGATTGCCTTTTTCACATCATCAAGCACTTTTATAAATCCGAGGGCTTTACCAACAGGGTTTTCTATCTTTTTTGATCCGTAAGGGATTTTTGCCATCTTCTTTATATTGTCTGTCAGTTCTCTTCCCTGTTGTTTAAGAATTTTTTTCATCCTTTTGAGCCATTCCTCATCAAAGATAAGAGGAACACCTATAGCTTCTGATATCGCCTCCCTCGTCAGATCATCAGATGTTGCCCCAAGCCCTCCAGATACTACAACAACATCAGACTTATCCATTCCCATTCTCAGGGCATACTGTATCTGGTATGTATCATCAGGACAGATATGAATACCTGTTACAACACTTCCTCTTTTTATTATTTCTCTTGCAATAAACAGAGAATTTTTTTCTTCTTTTAGGCCGAGTGTAAATTCTGTTCCTGTTATAAGAATGAAAAATCTCATCCTGCTTCTCCTTTTAATTTTTCCTCAAGGAAAAATCTCTCAACAAGGGCTTCTATAACATCTCTTTTTATAACACCTAAAACTGTATTCCCATAAACAACAGGCAGTTCATCAACACCGTACCTGTTCATCAGTTTTATAGCTTTAAGAAGGGTGTCGTAAGGACTTACATAAACCTCAAGAGGTTTTGATATATCTGATACCTTAGTTAGATCCCACCTATCTTTTGGAACATTTTTAATATCCTGAAGATCAATAATATTTATTCTTCCATTTGAGGCTATAACAGGAAAAATTTCAGATCTATATATCGGATAATAATGAACCATAAAATCTGTTATGGTTTCATCAGGTAAAACAGGCTTTATAGTATGCATAAACTGCTCAACTCTGAATTTTGAGAGGACAACAGACAGCTTCGTCTGCTCGTAGCTTACCTTTGATGCATTTCTCAAGAAAAGACCTAAAAAGCCATACCACAGCGCATTGATTAAGCTTCCTTGAACAAGAGATAAAAAACCAAGAAGCATTAAAAAATATGCAAATGCTGTTCCTGTTGCACTGCTTATTTTTGTTGCTGTGAGAAGATCCTTTCTTGCCCAGATAATAGATCTTAATATCCTTCCCCCATCAAGAGGAAAAGCAGGAACAAGGTTAAACAGAGCCAAAGCAAAATTGACAAACATAAGGTAGTTGATTATTCCATTGAATAGATCATCAACAGGATATAAAAGAGCCAGAATATAAAACAAAAATCCAAGGGTAAAACTGCATAGGGGCCCTGCTGCAGCGACAAGAAACTCAACCTTTGGAGAGGGAGCTTCCTCCTCAATCATAGCCACACCACCAAAAATAAAAAGATCTATTTCTCTGACAGGGATCCCATGTTTTATCGCAACAAGAGAGTGGGAAAGCTCATGCAGAACAACAGAAACAAATAGAAGAACAGCAGAAATTGCTCCTACAAACAGATAAACAAAAAAGCTGTGTCCAGGATAATACTGGGGATAGAAGTATTCTGCAAGGGTAAATGATATTAGAAAGAAAACAATAAACCAGCTAAAATCAAGATTTACCTGAATTCCAAACAGTTTAAAAAGGGGTATAGACCTGAATTTCATTCCTCACCTTATAAGTTTCAATCTCTTTGCTGTTGAATATAACATATCTGTGGCTATATGGACAATTTCTGAAAGTACAAGGCCTATTAAAAAGGATACAGTAAACGGATGTTTTAAGATAAAAAACGTACTATTCAAATCAATTTCAAAACTAAACTTCTTTAAAAGATCAGGCTTGATTAAGTAGGTCAAAAAAAGCAGAAATAAAAAAGCGGTAATAAGTACAAAGATTAGGTAAAAAAGTTTGAAAAAAGATCCTAAAACAGGCAGATGTGAAACCCCCCTGTGAGAGAAGATTTTTGTGTAAGGATACCAGATAAACCTCAGTATTTTCCATCTTCTGTTTGGTTTTGAATGGTATATATCGTTGTCTGGAGAAAGGAAAAAAGTACCGATTATATAACCTGATATAAAACCACTAAAATTATCAGGCTGAAGGTAGTAAACAGCTACAGGAAGGAGGGACAGATTTATAATATCGTGTGTTCTTCCTGCAGCCACATCAAATCACCTATCTTCCTTCTGTAGGTTCCATCACAAAAAATTCAGCTCTTCTATTTGTAAATCTGTTTAAAGATGTGTCATTATCAAAAAGGTATTCCTCTTTTCCTTTACCTAATATTTCTATTCTTTCAGGTGATATACCGTGATCTATAAGATACTTTTTGATCGTTTCCGCCCTTTTCCTTGCAAGCCTGTCGTTGTACTCTTTGCTACCTATTGAATCTGTGTATCCGACTATTTTTATCTTAAGCTGATCGTGAGCTTTAAGGTATCTTGTTATCACATTAAGATAAGGAAGGTAATCTTTTTTTATGTTGTACTTATCAAAATCAAAATGTATTCTTGCATGAAGTTTTAGAGGCTGATAACCTTTCTTTTTTTCTCCTTTTTTTTCTACTTTTGCAACTTCCCCTTCTTTCAGCTCAGCTTTTGAAACTTTTTTTTCAGGTTCAAAAGGGTTTGTTCCCTGCTCTATCTCCTGATAGCATGGAATACCATCACCGTCCTGATCAGAATAAACCTTTTCTCTGGCAAGAGCGATATACTTTTTTGCTTTATTTTTATAAAGGATCTTGTCAACAGATTTTATATCTGTTCTTGTTATCTGGCCTGTGTCAGGATCTATATAACTCAGTCCGTCTATAGCGTCAATAAAAGCTTCAGCCTTTGCTATCTCAGAAGGAGCACACTCTTTCACATGAAGGCCGTAAAGCTTCTGTATCTTTTCAGTAAGCATTTTAACATCCTGATGCAACTGTCTTTCAAAAAGATTTACCTTTTGCTTATCCTGAGCTGTATAACCTGTTGACAAAACACCAGCTGTAAGAAATGCTAATAGCAATCTTCTCATCTTTATTCCTCCCCGTATCTTTTAGCCATCGCTTTAAGAGCCCATTCTATAGCCTTCATCGCTGCAGCATTACCTGCTTTTGTGTTCAGTTTTGAGGTCTCTTCTCTTGCTATGTAGTAATAAGTTTCGGCCTTGTAGTACTCATAAGGTGCCAGTGTAGGACATCCACTTTCAAATGCAGCTTTTATTGAGTTTTGTGCCTCATCAAGAAGTTCTGTTGTTGTTGTTTCGGCAAATGAAAAGGTATATAAAACCACTGATAGTAATACCCCTAATATAAACCTCATATTACCCTCCTTTTTTTGTTTTATCGGAATTTTTTTTCTAAATATTAGCAAAGCAGAGTGTTAAAATATTCTACTACTAAATTTAATGGTGAGGTAAAAGATGTTCAAGTCTATGC
>JALTAS010000026.1 GCA_027058925.1 Persephonella sp. | reverse complement strand
GTAAAGGATCTTCCTGATGATAAAGATGATCAGGGAATAGTAATAACAATAATTAAACTTACCCAGATACTTAATTTAAAATCTGTAGCAGAAGGTATAGAAACAGAATCACAGTTTTTATTTCTAAAAAAAATAGGATGTCAGTATGGTCAGGGATACTTTTTCAGTAAACCTGTATCTGCAGATACTGTTGAAAAACTTTTAGAGAAAGGTTATATACATCCAGATAAACTGGATTGAGTATATCCAAATTTTACCTAAATATCAAGATTGATTTGAACGAAAAATTTTTATAGATTTATTTGCCCACAGATAATAAAAGAGGTTAGGAAGATGCCAAAGGACTTTGTTCACCTTCATCTCCACACCCATTATTCACTACTGGATGGAGCTATAAAAATTCCTGATCTTGCAAAAAAGGCTGTTGAGTATGGTTATAAAGCTGTAGGTATGACAGATCACGGAAATATATTTGGTGCTGTCCAGTTTTATCAGGAGATGAAAAAGGTTGGGATAAAGCCTATTATAGGAATGGAGGCTTACTTCACCTCAAACAGATTTGAGAAACAAGGGAAAGGTTCTGACGACATACTTTCAGACAGAAATTATCATCTCATACTCCATGCAAAAGATAAAACCGGTTTTAAAAACCTGATGAAACTGTCTTCACTTGCATACACAGAAGGTTTTTATTACAAACCAAGGATAGACTGGGAACTTCTTGAAAAATATCACGAAGGTCTTATCTGTCAGACAGCCTGTCTTAAAGGATTTATTCCACAACTTTTGTCAAAGGGAAAGTTTGATGAAGCATACGAACAGGCAAAAAGGCTGAAGGATATATTTGGGGATGATCTTTATTTTGAGATACAGATAAACGGTTTACCAGAACAGGAAGAGGCAAACAAAGGGATAATAAAACTTGCAGAAAAACTTGGCGTAAAAATAGTTGCAACTAATGACTCCCATTACCTTAACCCTGAAGATCAGAAGGCTCATGACATAATAAAAGCTCTTCAGATGAAACTCACCCTTAAACAGCTAAAAGAAAAGGGAAAAGCCTTTAAGGTTGGTGGTCTTCATTTTACAACTCCCGAGGAGATGTATAAAAAGTTCAAAGGTTATGAGTTTGCTCTGAAAAATACCGTTGAGATAGCCGAAAAATGCAATGTTGAGATAGAGACAGCAGAAACGAGGGGATACCTATTTCCAAAGTTCCAGATACCTGGATTAGACAGAGAAGCCACAGAAGAAGAAAAAGCCCGATATTTTGAAAAACTGGCATGGGAAGGTCTTGAAAAAAGATTATCAGAGAAAAAAAACCTTTCCAAACAACAACTTAACAACTACAAAGAGAGGCTCAAATATGAGATAGATGTTATAAAACAGATGGGATTTCCTGAATATTTTCTTATAGTTCAGGATTTTATCAATCATGCAAAAAAAAGCGGTATTTCTGTTGGTCCGGGTCGCGGGAGTGCTGCAGGTTCACTGGTTGCATATACTCTTGGCATAACAGATGTTGATCCTCTCCAGCACGGTCTTATCTTTGAAAGGTTCCTTAATCCAGATAGGATATCAATGCCTGACATAGATGTTGATTTTTGCATGGAAAACAGGGGAAAGATAATAGATTACGTAAAGAAAAAGTACGGTGAGGGGTCTGTCGCCCAGATAATAACCTATAACTTTATGAAGTCAAAAATGGTTCTCAGGGATGTTGCAAGGGTTTTAGGCTTTTCCTATTCTGAAGCAGACAAAATCGCAAAAATGATATTACCTGGACCCGTTCAGGGATCAACACTGACTATAGAAGAAAACCTTGAAGCAAATCCAGAGTTCAGAAAACTTTATGAAAATGATCAGAGGGTAAAAGAGCTTATAGATCTGGCAAAAAAACTTGAAGGAATGGCAAGACATACAGGAATCCATGCGGCTGGGGTTGTTATAGCACCGGGCCCACTGGATGAGTATGTTCCTGTTTATGTTGATAAAGACGGGACAAAAGCCACCCAGTTTGATATGAATACACTTGAGATGCTTGGTCTTGTCAAGATGGATTTCCTCGGATTAAAAACCCTTACAGAACTTGATTATATGAGAAAGCTTGTCAAGGAAAGACATGGAAGAGATATAGACTTTCTGAAACTTCCGATAGATGATAAAAATGTTTATAAACTACTTCAAACAGGAAAAACCACCGGTGTATTCCAGCTTGAATCAAAAGGTATGCAGAACCTTCTCACAAGGCTGAAGCCCTCCAAATTTGATGAAATAATAGCTATTCTTGCTCTATTTAGACCAGGACCCTTAATGTCAGGAATGGTTGATGATTTTATAGACAGAAAACACGGCAGAAAACCTGTTGAATACCCATTTGAAGAAGTAAAGGAGATACTTGAGGAGACTTACGGACTGTGTTTAACAGGGGATACCTTTGTGACTATGGCAGATGGAACGAAAAAAACAATAAAAGAAATTGTAGATAAAAACCTTGTAGGAAAAGAAATTCTTACATTAGATACAAAAACAAATAAGTTTACTAAAGGCAAAATAACCTATTGTTTTGATAATGGTATAAAAGATGTGTACAGAATAACTCTGAAAAACGGTCTTGAAATAAAAGCCACGCCAGAACATAAATTTTTAACCCCTTTTGGTTGGAAAGAACTGAAAGATCTGAACATAGATAGGGATTTACTTGCAATTCCAACTTGTATAGAAATTGAAGGAAAAGAGTATGATGAAGATAAACTCAGAGTTTTAGCCTATCTTCTTGCTGACGGATATCTTGCAAAAAGCTCTATTGCTTTTGTTAATAAGGACAGATCATTAATAAAACAGTTTAAAAAATCCGTTTTAAATGCTTTTGATAATGTAGCTTTCAAAGAAATAAAAAGAATTAGAGATGTATGGAACATTTATGTAATTAGTAAGGAAAGAAACACTTATCACAGCAATCAACTTATCAACTGGTTAAAAGAAATTGGTCTATTTCACAAAAAATCTTACGAAAAATTTATTCCAGACTTTGTTTTTTCACTTGATAAAAAGCTTATCGGAAAATTCCTTGCATATTACTGGGATTGTGACGGTTTCATAGGTGAAAAATTTGCCCACATAAAAACAATATCAGAACATCTGGCAAAAGGTATATACTCACTGCTTTTAAGATTAGGCATAAAAGCCCATATTTATAAATCTGCCTACTCAGATAAAACAGCATACCAGATAACTATTTATGATCTGCCAAACTTTAAAAAATGGATCTTACCTCATATGACTTCAGAGAAAAAAAATAGACAGATTATTTTCTCTAAGGACAGATGTTTTTATCCAAAAGATGCTTTAATTGAGAAAGTTATTGAGTTTTGTGATAAAAACAACCTGTCAAGAAGGGAGTTTTCAAGAATTTCAGGGATTCAAAGAAGTAATTTCTTTAATGGGAAACACTCTTTCGTATCAACAAAAACAGTTGAGAAGATCGCTTCTGTAATTGAAGACGAAGAACTTACTACACTACTGGACGGGGATATAGGTTTCATTCCAATAAAAAATATTGAGTATATTGGAAAAGAGCATGTTTATGATATAGAGGTAAAAGGAACACATAATTTCATAGCTAATGACATAATATCCCACAACTGTATCTATCAGGAACAGATAATGTTCATAGCTAACATTCTTTCTGGTTTTTCTATGGCTGAAGCAGACACCCTGAGAAAAGCAATCGGTAAGAAGAAAGCCGACGTTATGGCTAAAATGAAAGACAGATTCATAACAGGAGCTGTTAAAAGAGGTTTTGATAAGCAAAAAGTTCAGAAACTGTGGGACGATATAGAAAAGTTTGCATCTTACTCATTTAACAAATCCCACTCCACAGCCTATGCCTATCTTACATACTGGACTGCATACATAAAAACCTATTATCCTGAGGAATTTTTTGCTGTAAAACTGTCAACCGAGGGTAATGACGACAAATTTCTCAATCTTCTTCTTGATATGGAAGATTTTGGTATAGAACTACTTCCACCTGATGTAAACAGATCAAAAGCAGAGTTCAGTATTGAAGACAAGGGAAAGATCAGGTTTGGTCTTGCAAGGATAAAAAATGTTGGTGATCAGTCGGCGAAAGATATTGTTTCTGAAAGAGAAAAAAATGGTGATTTCAGGGACATATTTGATATAGCAGAAAGGCTTGATTCTAAAAAGATCAATAAGAGGGTTCTTGAGGCTCTCATAAAAGCAGGAGCATTTGATTTTTCAGGTGTTGACAGGGGAATTATGCTTGCAACAGTAGACAAAGCACTTTCTTCAGGTCAGAAAGCAAGAGAAAGGAAAGCATCTGGACAGAACTCTCTCCTTGGATTACTTGAGAATAAAGATATCAATCCTGTTGTTGGATATGAGAAGACTGAAGCTCTACCAGAAAAGAAAAAACTTGATTTTGAGAAAGAGGTACTTGGCTTTTATCTTTCCGGACACCCATTGAAAGCTTATGAAAAAGAGCTTAAAAACTATGTTACAAAGATAAACAGACTGATAGAGAAGAAAACAGGAGATAAGGTAAGGATAGCAGGGGTAATATCTGACATAAAAAGGAAAAAAACAAGATCAGGCACTACAATGGCAATCCTTACAGTTCAGGATGAAACAGGAATAATAGATGTTAGGGCATTTACCGATAAGATGGAAGATAGTTCATTTTTAACAGAAGATAAAATCGTTGTGATAGAGGGAACTTTAGAAATAAACGAAGAACAGGAGAGAGTATCAATGAATGCAGTGGACATTACCCCCATTGAAGCCATAAACAAAAATGTTAATACTGTGAGATTTATACTTACAAAAGAAAAGGCTCTCAACGGTATTGCCCAGAAGATAAAAGAGCTTTGTCAAAAACACAGGGGAGAGAAAGATGTGATTATTGAGATATACGAACCGGGTAAATTCAGATGTGAGATTGCGGCAAGCAGCAGTTATTCTGTTGCCATTACAGACGAGTTTAAACAGGAGATATCAAAAATACTTTCTCCTGAAGAATTTCATTTTGAATAAAAGGGGGGCTGTTTACCCCCTTCCGTTATGTATAAGGTTTAAAAATTCATTCCTTGTTTTCTCATTATCTTTGAAGACACCTGTCAATTTACTTGTTACAGTGTAAGATGTTGGATTTTTTACGCCTCTCATAGACATGCAATTCCCTGATATAGCGATTTTATTTTTTCTCCTTACTAATAAGTATCCCTCAGGAACAGTCACAGAATATATATAATCATTATATGGTACATCTTTAACTTCCCTAACCATGGAATAATATTTATTATTTCCTTTTCTGTCCTTTTTGGTTTCTAATCTATAGTAAGTTTTCCCATTTTTGTACTTATGTTCATACACTGTAGATGATATTCCAAGTGTTGCATATAGTGCCTGAATACCATCTATTAGTTTTTTGGATTTACTTACGAAATGGTATGTTTTACCATCTGGTTTTAAATAACCATCTCCTAAAATAAAATAATCTAATCATAGCTTTTTCTGTCTTTCTGATAAGGAATAAATAAACTCAGGAATATATTTAT
>JALTAS010000025.1:1312-5616 GCA_027058925.1 Persephonella sp. | reverse complement strand
CAGGAAAACCTCTTTCAGTTGTTCCGTTAACATGGTCACATGCAGCTTTCTGCTGGACAGTCCAGAACCTTAATGAAAAACTCAGTTAAGAATCTACTTTCTTCATCTTTTCTAAAATCTCTTTCACTTTTTTATTATTTTCGCCATAAAATTTCAGATATATGTTGTATGCTTTATAGTATGCCTCTTTTGCCGTATCTTTATGCCCAAGTTTTAAATAACAATCCCCCATTTTTTCATAAATATAAGCAGCTCTTGGATGTTTAAGCTTTTTTAGATATTTAAGTTTGACAAGAGCTTTATTGTAAAATTCCAGCGCCCCTGTATAATTTCCTTCTCTAAAATACTGATCAGCAGTCTGTGTATAGAGTTTTACAGCTTTTTTTGATCTGTTTATCCTTCCCCATTCCTGTTCATCAACTATCCTTTTCAGAGCTGTTTCATCAGAAACATTTTTCTCAACACAGGAAAAGGTAAAGAGAAAAGGAGCTACAAGAAGAACCAACAAAAATTTCATTGTATCCCCCGGTTTTTAATTATATTTTACATCAATGTCTGATAATTAATAAAAAAATTTATTAAATATCAGAGGGAGGGGAGGAAGATGAAAAGATCCATTTTATTTTTGATCTTTTTAATTCCTTTACTGTCAGGATGTATAAATACAGCAACAAAAACTCACGAACAGTACCTTGGAAGATTAGTACTGGATATCCCAAACTCCTATGAACAAAAAGAAGTGGTAAATAATGTTTACGATGCTCTTTCAATCAGAGCAAGCCAGTTACAAAAGTATGAAAACTTTTTCCCAGAAGAATTTCCAGAAAAACCAGCCAGACCTAAAATGCAAAACAAAGAAATGGGAATAGGAATGTATTCTATGAACTTCATAAATGTTAAATGTGGGGATAATGCCTGGATTTCTATCTCTGGTCAGGAAAGAGGTTTAAAAAGTGCTTATGGAACGAAAGACTTAGGCAGCTACAGAGTATGTATCTATCCTTATAAAAAAGGTTATAGAGTATATGTTATTGGGATATACACCTATTCAGAACAAAACTCAATCTTAGGTTCTATTGCCGGAGCTATAAAAAAAGGTGTTACAAAAGCCACTTGTGATACAGATAAAGTATATAACTGCTGGTTTAATCAAGTTGTTAAAGAAATAGAAAATAAGTTTACAAATGCAAAAGTCGTAAGAATAGATATGCCTCAAAGGTAATAGATTATACTAAGGGCTTTAAGCCCTTTCTTTCTTTTTTTCACTTCCTTGCAGTGATATAATTATTATCCTGATCTCAAAATTTTCTGAGAGGATTTCAGATGCTGGATAAACTTGGAGACTTTAAAAGGGATTATTTCTGTGGTGAACTGACAGAAAATAATATTGGTGATGAAGTAAGGCTTTTAGGTTGGGCTGACAGCGTCAGGGATCACGGCGGTGTTATATTTATAAACCTGAGAGATAAGGAAGGAATAGTTCAGATTGTTATAGATCCTTCCAAAAGCCCAGAAAAAGCTTATGAAAAAGCAAAAAAAGTCAGATCAGAGTATGTTCTTGCTGTCAGAGGAAGGGTAAACAGAAGACCTGCAGGAACAGAAAATCCCAAATTAAAAACAGGGAATATAGAGGTTGCCGTTGATGAGCTCAGGATCTTAAACACCTGCGACATTTTACCCTTTCCTATAGAAGACAACATAAATGTCCATGAAGAGGTAAGGCTGAAATACAGGTACCTTGATATAAGAAGACCTCAGATGCTAAAAAATCTGATCCTCAGACACGAGGTTTATCAGGCAACAAGGGAGTATCTGGTAGGGCATGGCTTTCTTGAGGTTGAAACCCCAATGCTTACGAAATCAACACCTGAAGGTGCAAGGGACTTTCTTGTTCCATCAAGACTTGAGCACGGAAAGTTTTATGCACTTCCCCAGTCACCCCAGCTATTCAAACAGATACTTATGGTGGCAGGTATTGAAAGATACTTCCAGATTGTTAAATGCTTTAGAGATGAGGATCTGAGAAAAGACAGACAGCCTGAGTTTACACAGATAGACTTTGAGATGTCATTTGTTGATGAAGAGGATGTGATAGCTGTATCTGAAGGGCTTGTTCATTATCTGTTTAAAAAGATTTTAGGTATTGAGATAAGCCTTCCTATCAAAAGAATGAGTTATGAAGAAGCTGTAAACAGATACGGGACAGATAAGCCTGATCTCAGATACGATCTTGAGCTGAAAGATCTGACCGATCTTGCAAAGGAAGTGGAGTTTAAGGTTTTCAGATCTGTTGCAGATTCTGGAGGGCTTGTGAAAGGGATCAACATAAAGGGCGGTTCAAAGCTTTCAAGAAAAGAGATTGATGATCTGACAGAGTATGCCCAGAAGTTCGGTGCAAAAGGAATGGCATGGATAAAAATAAATGAGGACGGCTCTCTCCAGTCTCCAATCGTAAAATTCTTCTCTGATCACCAGATACAGCAGATCAAAGCTATTATGGAAGGGGAAAATGGAGATCTGCTGATATTCATTGCAGATACTCCAGAGATAACCCACAGAGTTTTAGGTTTTCTGAGAAAACATATAGCAGAGAAGTTAGATCTGATACCAGAAGGAAAATGGGAATTTGTATGGATAGTTGATTTTCCACTTTTAGAGTGGGACGAAGAGGAAAAAAGGCTTGTTGCACTTCACCACCCATTTACATCTCCAAAGGAAGAAGATATAGATAGACTTGATGAAGCGATAAACAACAAGCAGATAGCACTTTCTTTTAAATCCCGTGCTTACGATCTTGTTCTGAACGGGGAAGAGATAGCAGGAGGATCCATCCGTATACACAGACCTGACATTCAGAAAAAGATATTTGAACTTATCGGAATATCAGATGAAGAGGCAGAGGAAAGGTTCGGATTTTTAGTTAACGCTCTGAAATATGGAGCCCCTCCACACGGAGGTCTGGCATTTGGTCTTGACAGGCTTGTTGCTCTTATGACAGGATCAGACAGCATAAGAGAGGTAATAGCATTTCCAAAAACCCAAAAAGGTATATGTCCCCTCACACAGGCTCCTGATTATGTAAGAGAAGAACAGCTTGAAGAGTTGGGCATAGAAGTTGAACTTCCAAAAGAAGAGGCCTAACTTTAATAATTGAGATAAATCATAGACTTTACTGATAACAGTTCTTAATTTATTTAAAAAATGAGGGGATATTATGGCTGATTTAGATAAAGAACAAACAACTCTTAATCTTTACATACAGAAAATGGCTGAGCATCCCCTTCTTTCTCCAGAAGAGGAGAAGGAACTTGCCAGAAGAGCAAAAGAAGGGGACAAGGAAGCTTTAAAAAAACTTGTTGAGGGTAACCTACGTTTTGTTGTTAATGTTGCTAAAAACTTTATGGGATGGGGAGTTCCTTTAACAGATCTTATAGCAGCAGGAAATCTTGGACTTCTGGAAGCTGCAAAAAGGTTTGATCCTGAAAGAGATGTAAAGTTCATATCTTATGCTGTCTGGTGGATAAGACAGGCAATTATGCAGACTATATTTCAGCAGACAGGAGCTGTAAGAATACCTGTTAAAGAATCTCTGTTCATAAGCAAAGTAAAGGAAACTTACGAAAAACTTAAAGAAAAGATGAAAAGGGAACCTTCCATAGAAGATATAGCAAAAGAGGTTGGGGCTTCACCTAAAAAGGTAAGAAACGCACTTCAGATAGTAAGAATGCCTTACTCCCTTGACAGACCTATCGGGGAGGAAGGAGAGGATCTTACACTTCTTGATGTACTGTCAAAAAAGGGAACGGAAGATGTGGAAAAGGATATTGTTGAGGAATCACTGCATAAAGAGCTAAACAGACTTCTGAACATACTTGATGAAAGGGAAAAAGCGATTATTGAACACAGATTTGGCCTTAACGGAGAAGAACCAAAAACATTAACAGAGGTTGGTGAGATATTAGGAATATCAAGGGAAAGGGTAAGACAGATAGAACAAAGAGCATTAAAAAAACTGAGGACTGTTGCCATAAAAAAACATCTCAAGGATTTCTTATCCTGAAACCTCCTCAAACCCTCTTTTCACAGAAGCACCTAATAGTCTGAGTTTGGCGTCTATATTTTCATAGCCCCTGTCAAGATGGTATATATCATATATTCTTGTTTTTCCTTCAGCTATAAGACCGGCTATTACCATCGCTGCACTTGCTCTCAGATCTGTTGCCTTTACCTGAGCACCTGTTAGCTTTTTTACTCCTTTTATAAAAGCATCTCTTCCACGCACAGTTATGTCTGCCCCCAATCTT
>JALTAS010000025.1:0-1302 GCA_027058925.1 Persephonella sp. | reverse complement strand
CATGCATAAATCTGTTTTCAAAAATATTTTCAGTTATCCTTGATCTTCCTTCAATAACAGAAAGCATAGTCATAAACTGTGCCTGAAGATCTGTTGGAAAATATGGATACTCTTTTGTCTGGATATAAACAGGCTTCAGACTTTGTGATCTTCTGACAGCAACCTGACTTTCTGAAATGGGGATAACATGAATTCCTATTTTGCCGAGTATTTTATGGACATACTCTAAATAATTAACAGGGTAGTTTTCCAGAATTATGTTTCCCCCAGAAAGGGCTGACAGAACTGCAAAAGTGCCTGCCTCTATTCTATCTGGTATTATCCTGTGATTTACCCCATAAAGCTTTTTAACACCTTTTATGATTATTCTGTCTGTTCCCTCACCTTTTATGTTTGCTCCCATCTTTTTGAGCATATCTGCAAGATCAACAACTTCAGGCTCCATAGCAGCATTTTCTATAATGGTTTCACCATCTGCCAATACAGCTGCCATCATAATGTTTTCAGTACCTGTAACGGTTTTTTTGTCAAACCTGATGTGAGCCCCTTTAAGACCGTATGGAGCTTTTGCATATATGTAACCATGTTCAACAGTTATATCTGCTCCCATCTGTTTTAAAGCCTTCAGGTGAAGATCAACAGGTCTTGTTCCTATTGAACAACCTCCCGGAAGTGCGACTTTTGCATAACCAAATCTTGCAAGCAAAGGACCAAGAACCAGTATTGATGCTCTCATTCTGCTTACAAGCTCGTAAGGAGCTTCAAGAGAACTGATATGATTTAATCTGAATGAAAAAACCCCATCTGACAGTTCCTGAATATCAAAACCTATATGTTCAAGAAGAGATCTCATCGTTGATACATCAAGAAGATATGGAAGGTTTTCAAGAACAACAGGCTCATCTGTTAAAACAGCCGCAGCCATATCCGGCAGGGCTGCATTTTTCGCCCCTGATATTTTTACTATCCCTTTTAGCTCTTTCTGACCATCTATCTCAAGGTACTCTATAATTCCATCTTTAATCTCTAACATCTTTTTCTCCTATCACTACCCTGTCAAGACCTTGCAGGTCTTTTATTATTTTTGCTTTAAAATCTTCAGTTTCTAAAATTTCCTTAACAGCCTTTCCCTGCTTATATCCTATCTCAAACGCAAAAAAACCGTCTTTTTTCAGATAAATTTTCCCTTCCTTAACTATCTTTTCGTAAAACTCTGTCCCCTCTTTACCTGCAACCAGTGCTTCGTAAGGCTCTTTTTTAACCTCTTCTCCAAGATACTTGTACTCCTCCTCTGATATGTAA
>JALTAS010000024.1 GCA_027058925.1 Persephonella sp. | reverse complement strand
GTTATATATTTAAACTAAAATAAAACTTTACTGTAAGAGGTTCTGAATGGCAGTAAAAAAGGATTATTATGAGATCTTAGGGGTAAGCAGAAATGCAACACAGGAAGAGATAAAAAAAGCTTACAGGAGACTTGCAAGGAAATACCACCCTGACCTTAACCCTAACAACAAAGAAGCTGAAGAAAAATTCAAACAGATAAGTGAGGCGTATCAGGTTCTGTCAGATCCTGAAAAAAGAAAACTGTACGACCAGTTCGGCCATGCTGCATTCACAGGAGCTGGAACAGGAAAGGAAAGCGGTTTTGAAGGGTTTGGCGGATTTGGTATGAACATTGACGATATATTAGAGGATCTTTTCAATTTTTCTGACTTTTTTGGAGGAAGCAGAAGAAGAACATATCAGGAGAAAAAAAGAACCTACAGAAGCGAAAGGGGAGAGGATATATACCAGACTGTAACGATATCCCTTGATGACGCATACAAAGGAACAACACTCACAATAGAAGTTCCAAGATATGTTATATGTGAAAAATGTGCAGGGACAGGACAAAAACCTGGAAGCCAGCCTACTGTATGCCCAGAATGTAGGGGAACAGGCCAGATAACATACTCATCAGGATTTATGCATATATCTCAGACATGCCCAAGATGTAAAGGTGTAGGATACATACAGGAGCCGTGCGATCAGTGCAACGGTCGTGGTCTTGTTATGAAAACAGAAACCGTTAAGGTCAGAATACCTCCGGGAGTTGATAACGGAACAAAACTGAGAGTCCCAGGCAAAGGACACAGCGGAAGGTTTGGAGGACCTCCTGGAGACCTGTGGATAATAGTAAATGTTCAGCCACACTGGCTTTACGAAAGAAAAGGAGACAACCTTTATGTAAAGGTTAATATAAATGTTGCCGAAGCTATAACAGGTACTGAGATTGAAATTCCAACGATAGATGGAAAAACTGAAAAAGTTAAAATACCTGAAGGAACACAGGGAGGACAACAGATAAGAATTCATGGAAAAGGAATGCCAAGACTTAAATCCTCAGGATATGGAGATCTTGTTATTGTCGTTAATGTTATTATACCTTCAAAGAAAGAGCTTTCAAAAAAGGCTAAAAAATTGGTTGATGAACTTTCAAAAGAACTTCCAAAACCAACAACAAGGTTTGAAAAACCTTAAAAGAGGTGGTAAGAGATGAAAAAAGATAAAAAAAGAAAAAAAGAACCGTTATATATGATAGGTGCTGTATCAAGGATGTTTAACATCCACCCCCAGACATTAAGGCTTTACGAAAGGGAAGGACTGCTTACACCCTCAAGAACAGAAGGAAAAACAAGGTTGTACTCACAGGAAGACATTGAAAAGCTTGAGTTTATTCTGTTCTTAACAAGAGAGTTGGGGGTAAATCTTGCAGGTGTTGATGCTATCCTAAGGATGAGAGAACAGATGATGCAGATGCAAAAACAGATTGAATACCTTCTTGAGTACATACAGGAAGAGATAAAAAGAAGATATGCAGAAAGTGTTGAGGAACAGCAAAACGCATTGATGAGAATCCCAAAAGTTGAGATAACAAGAGTTGAGGAGTATATGTATAATAAATACAGAAAAGAGCAGGAAGGAGAATAATATTGGAAGAAGGCCTTCGTAAAGAGGTTGAGAAAAACTTCAGAGAGGTTTTTTCCTATATTAAAACTATATTAGATGAAGAGATCGCCTCAATTGATCCCCAGAAGATTGAAGACGGCGCCAAAATCGTTGTAGAACAGGAAGATCTTTATGAAGACTGGATTGACAAAATAGATTCTGCCCCTCTGCCAGAACTTGAAAAGATAGAAGAAATCCCACACAACGACGGCATACATCTGAAAATTATCTACTCATTAACGGTTGACAACCAGAAACAGATAAGAAAGATTAAAATAAAAAGCAACGGAAAAATAGATGTTTCAAACTACATAATAACTTACAGAAAAATAAACGGTAAAAAATTCAGAATAAAAATTGAGTACGACACTTACGGGAATCTTATATTTACATTTGAGAAGGAAGAATGAAAAAACTTATCTACTCACTGCCTGCTTCTCTTTTTGAGGTTTTTGTTGTTGAGTTTAACGGCTACGGTTTTGAAATTCTGAACAGAAATCAAAATGAGGTAATATTCGCCATTTACTCTCAGGAGGAAGAGATAGAGGGAATAAAAGAGGCTGTAGAAGAGATATTTGAGGAGTTAGGAGGGGGAAGTCTTATACTTGAGGAAGATATAAATGAAGAAAAATGGGAAGAAAAATGGAAAGACAACATAAAACCTATAAAAATCCCACCTTTTATAATAATTCCTGAGTGGGAAGTATATACAGGAAAAGATCTTATACCGATCAAAATAAAAATCGGTATGGCATTCGGAACAGGTCTCCATCCAACAACACAGATAATGCTGAAGCTAATCTCACAGTTTATAAAAAAAGGAATGAAAGTTCTTGATGTGGGAACAGGATCAGGGATACTTGCTATCGCTTCTGCCAAATTAGGAGCAGAAGTTGATGCTATTGATATACAGGAAGAGGCAGTAAAAGAATGCAAGGACAACATTTGGGAAAATGAAGTTAAAGTCAACTGTGAGAAGAAATCTATTGAACAGGTAAACAAAAAATATGATGTCGTTCTTGCAAATCTCCAGATAGATATATTCAGAAATATTTTTGACAGGCTTCCAAAAATGTTTGATAAGTATCTCATAATAAGCGGAATTTTTAAAAACAAAGAAAGAGACGAAATAATAAATATGGCACAAAAAAATAGACTAAAAATAATAAAAGAGTTATCACAAAAAGAAGAAGGGGAGCCATGGTATGGATTTGTCCTTGAACAGGTACATTGATCACTCAAACCTCAAGCCCTATGCAACCTTTGAAGATATAGAAATTCTGTGTAAAGAGGCTATACATTACAGATTTTATGCTGTCTGTGTAAATCCTTTCTATGTGAAGTATGCAAAAACAATACTGAACGGCACAGGGATTAAGGTCTGCAGTGTTGTAGGATTCCCCTTTGGAGCAAATACACCAAAAACAAAGCTTGTGGAAGCATCAACAGCTGTTAATGATGGTGCAGATGAGCTTGATATTGTCTGGAACATAGGTGCTTTTAAATCTGGAGATTACGATTATGTGGAAAATGAGCTGAAAACGATAATTTCCTACACAGAAGGTGTTGTCCATAAGATAATCGTAGAAACAGCTTATCTAACAGAAGAAGAAAAAATAACAGCCATAGACATAGTCATTAACTCAGGGGCAGAGTTTATCAAAACATCAACAGGGTTTGCACCTTCAGGAGCAAAGCTTGAAGATATAAAACTTTGGAAAAAAATAGCAGGAAACAAAATAAAAATAAAAGCTGCAGGAGGAATAAGGGATTATCAGACCGCCGCCGAAATGATAAAGGCAGGGGCTGATAGAATAGGAACAAGCCATAGCGTTGAGATCGTGAAGGGGCGTTAAATATGTACACAGAAGAAAAACAGAGAGAACTTATACAGAAAACAAAACAGTTTTTAAAAGTAACAATAGATCAGATAAAAACGATAGACGATGCAAAGGCTATAATAAACGACCTGAGAGAAGTAATAAGATACCACGACTGGAGGTATTATGTCCTTGCAAATCCAGTTATATCAGACTACGAGTATGACAAACTTTTCCATCTGCTGAAAAAAATAGAGCAAAAGTACCCACAGCTGATAACCCCCGATTCACCAACACAAAGAGTTGCTTCAGGTCTAACAAAGGAGTTTCCCCAGATAAAACATCTCGCCCCTATGCTTTCCCTTGACAACTCATACAACGAGGAAGACTTAAGAGATTTTGACAGAAGGGTAAAAGAAGCAACAGGTCTTGATATCGTTGAGTACTCTGTGGAACCGAAGTTTGATGGTGCAGGGATCTCTCTTGTTTATGAAGATAACCTTTTTGTTAGAGGTGCAACAAGGGGTGATGGTATTGTAGGGGAAGACATAACAAACAACCTAAGAACAATAAAAACGATACCTCTTTCAGCTGATTTCAGAAGCTACGGAATTAAAAAGATTGAGATAAGGGGAGAGGTTCTTATAAGAAAAGATCTGTTTAAGAAAATAAATCAGGAAAGGTTAGAGGAGGGCCTACCCCCATTTGCAAACCCAAGAAATGCGGCAGCAGGTTCTATAAGGCTTCAGGATCCAAAAGAAGTAGCAAAAAGAGGTCTTGAAGCCTTTGTTTATCAGATAACATACGCTGTTGATCCTGATGGAAACAACCTTTTAGGCACAAAAATAAAAAAGCATAATGAATCTATCAGAATGCTGTATGAACTTGGTTTTAGATCTCCATTCAAGGAAATAAAAGTATGCAGAGGAATAGATGAGGTTATAGATTACTGCAGACAGTGGCAGGAAAAAAGGGATGAATACCCGTATGAGCTTGATGGAATGGTTGTTAAGGTAAACGACATAGCCCTTTACAACAAACTTGGTGTAACATCACACCATCCAAGATGGGCAATAGCCTTCAAGTTCAGAGCAAGACAGGCAACAACAAAGATAATAAAGGTTGTTTTTCAGGTTGGAAGAACGGGTGCTGTAACACCAGTAGCCAAGCTTGAACCTGTTGAGATAGGAGGAGTTACAGTATCATCAGTCTCTCTGATAAATGAAGATTTTATAAAAGAAAAAGATATAAGGATAGGAGATCTTGTTCTTATTGAAAGGGCTGGAGATGTTATACCTTATGTTGTAAAAGTTGTAACAGAAGCAAGAACAGGAGATGAAAAACCTATAGAGTTTCCAAAAAAATGTCCTTCCTGCGGGTCTCCTCTTGTTAAACCTCCAGGGGAAGCAGTATGGAGATGCGTCAACATAAACTGTCCTGCACAGGTTGTTGAGAGAATGATATATTTTGCTTCAAAAGATGCGATGGATATTAGAGGACTTGGGGAAGCTATAGTAAAAAAATTTTATGAGCTTGGTTATCTCAAGTCCATTCCTGACATATACAGACTTCCATATGAGAAGATAAAAAAACTTGAAGGCTGGGGAGAAAAATCTGTTGAAAATCTGAAAAAAGCTGTTGAGGAATCAAAACACAGACCTATAAACAGACTTATAACAGGTTTGGGCATAAGATATGTTGGAAAAGTTACGGCAAAAACCCTTGCTGAGCATATAAGATGTGTTGAAGATCTTGAGAAATGGTCTGTTGAAGAGCTTGAATCACTTCCTGACATAGGTTATGTTGTTGCAAGAAGCATTTACGACTTTTTCCACAATGAGCAGAACATCAATATGATAAAAGAGCTTAAAAGTTTAGGAGTTCAAACATGCAAAGAAAAAGAGGAAAAGATCCAGCATATATTTGATGGAAAAACATTTGTTTTTACAGGGGCTCTAAAATGCTGTTCAAGGGAGATCGCACAGGAAATAGTTGAAAGGTTAGGTGGACATGCTACAAGCTCTGTAAGCAGAAAAACAAGCTATGTTGTTGTGGGAGAAAATCCAGGATCTAAGCTCAGAAGAGCACAACAGCTTGGAGTCAAAACAATAAATGAAGAACAGTTTATCCAGATGATAAAAGATCACATTCCAGAGGATCTGAAAGAACATATAAATATCTAAAGT
>JALTAS010000023.1 GCA_027058925.1 Persephonella sp. | reverse complement strand
AGTCAGAAGACATAAGATACAGAACAGCCGTAATGAAGGTAAAAGAAAAGCTTGCAGAAGAGAGGAACATTCACCTTGATCCTGAAGAAAGAATGAACCAGATTGCACACAAAATAAAGAAATACATAGAAACAGAAAGCTCAATAGAGATTTTTGAGCATCCAAATAAGATAAGAAGAAAGATATTTGAGATACTCAAACAGCTTGTAAAAGAAGAAAAAGAGATAGACAGGGAAGTTAGACAGAGAATCAAATCATACTCAAAAAAGATCCTTGAAGGAACACCTGAGTGGAGAATTCTTTACAACAGAATTTATGAAGATGCATTGAAAAGAAGGGGTCTTCTTTAATTTTTGTGACTGGGTTCATAAAATAAACATTCTGAATATTTAAATTATTGACTATTACTGTTAGGAGGGGTCTATGCCCGAGCTTAGATACAACAGACTGAGCAATACCTGGGTAATAATATCAAAAGAAAGGGCAAAAAGACCTCATGATTATCCGATTGAATGGAGAAAAGAGGTTGGAGATCCTTCAAAATGTCCCTTTGAGCCGGGCAAGGAAAACCTTACCCCACCAGAGGTATATGCTATCAGGGAACCTGGAACAAAGCCAGATACTCCAGGATGGAAGATTAGAGTAATACCAAATAAATTTCCAGCTTTGAAACCTGATGAACCTTTTTTTAGAGAGTCTGAAGATATACACGACAGAATGGGTGGTTTTGGATACCATGAGGTGATAATAGATACTCCTGATCATTTTAGACATATTCATAACTTTACTGTTTCTGAAATACAGATAATGTTTCACACCTACAGGGAAAGGATGAGACAGCTTTACCAGAACAAACATATATATTACATTCAGATTTTCAAAAATCACGGAAAGGAAGCAGGAAAAAGCCTTTACCATTCACATTCACAGCTTGTTGCCCTCCCAAGAATTCCCAGAAGAATAGACACACAGATTGCTCAGTGTAGAAGCTACTACAAAGAAAAAGAGAGATGCCTTCTGTGTGATGAGATAAGATACGAACTGAAACAGCAGGTAAGAATTGTTCATGACAACAACAGGTTTACTGTATATACACCTTTTGCTTCTGCCTTTCCTTTTGAAATGAAAGTAATTCCCAAATTTCATTCTGATGATTTTACAAAAATAACAGATGAAGATTTAACAGAGCTTGCAGAAGCTTTATTTGTTGCTATTAGAAAGCTTTCGAAACTTTTTGAGGATCCTCCGTTTAATATGATACTTCATACATCACCGCCGATGAGGGAAATTCCTTGGGATCCAAACTATTTTTATAATATAAAAAAATTCTTTCACTGGCATATTGAGATACTTCCAAGGATGGCAATCCATGCTGGATTTGAACTTGGGACAGAATTTTTTATAAATCCAACACCACCTGAGGAGGCCGCAAGGTACCTCAGGGAAAAAAGATAGAGGAGGGATAGTATGAAGAAAGCATTCGTTTCACTTTCTGTTGCTTCAGCAGTTTTTGGCTTTGCCTTTGCGGGGGGAGCCGGTAGCTGGAGTTATCATGGACACACAGGCCCAGAACACTGGGGAGACCTGAAAGATGAGTACATCATGTGTAAGATCGGTAAAAACCAGTCCCCCGTTGATATTAACCGTATCGTTGAGGCAGATCTTCAAGATCTAAAGATTAAGTACAAACCAGGTGCTCACTCCCTTATTAACAACGGACACACAATCAAGGTATCTTATGAAAGCGGAAGTTACATTGTAGTTGACGGGATAAAATTTGAGCTTAAACAGTTTCACTTCCATGCTCCAAGTGAGCATAAAATAAAAGGAAAACATTACCCGTTTGAAGCCCATTTCGTCCATGCTGATAAAGATGGAAATCTTGCGGTAATAGGTGTTGTTTTCAAAGAAGGAAAGAAAAACCCTGTTATTGAAAAGCTGTGGGAGAATCTTCCTTCAAAAGTTGGAGAGAAAGTAAAGCTTGCCCACAAGATAAACGCCTATGATCTTCTTCCAGATAGGAAGAAGTATTTCAGATATTCTGGATCACTTACAACCCCACCATGTTCTGAAGGTGTTAGATGGTTAGTTATGATCAGAGAGATGGAAATGTCAAAAGAGCAGATACAAAAGTTCAGAGAACTTATGGGCGGGGATACAAACAGACCTGTTCAACCTCTCAATGCAAGAATGATAATGATTCAAGACTAATTATCATAAAGCCCCTTTTCGGGGCTTTCTCCACATATCTAAAAATCAGTTATAATCTATTTAACAAAAAATATTAAGGTGGTTGTATGAAAGAAAAACTGATAGATATGTTTCAGCTTCAGGAAGATCTGAACAAAAAAATTAACGATAACTGGAGACAGATAAGATCCAAGGAAGACTTTGCAAGGGCTACATGGATAGAGTGTGCTGAACTTGTTGACAGTCTCCCATGGAAGTGGTGGAAAAAACAAAAGCCTGATATGGAAAATGTTCAGATCGAGGTAGTTGATATCTGGCACTTTGTTATGTCTTACATACTTCTTGATTATGAAAATCCTGTTGAAGCTGTTGGAAGCGAGCCTGTTAGCCTTTTTATAAAGGGTTTAAATGAGGACTTTAGGGAATTAAACATCAAAGGTGAGTATATAAACCATTATCTTGGGGAAACAGACAGTTACAAAAGAATAATATTCCTTGCAGAAAGGGTTGCTGAAGGATTTTTAAAACAAAGTTTGAATGAAGGGGTGTTTTTTTTCGGACTTCTTGTAAAAAACACAATATCCTTTAATCAACTTTATCTGCTTTATATCGGAAAAAATGTACTTAATCATATCAGACAGGAAAAAGGTTACAACTCCGGGGATTACAAAAAAGTTATAAACGGTATGGAAGACAACCAGTATCTTTTTGAACTTATTAAAAATGTTAAAGACAGGAAAGATCTTGAGGAAAAAATAAGACAGGCTTTTGAAACCATTCATAGTTAGGAGGAAAAAATGGATTCCACAGGAGCAATATGGATAAATCAGCTGTTCTGGCTTATATTTCTGCTTCTTTTAATACTCCCAATGATAAAGACACAGACACTTGAGTGGAGCAGGGAAAGGCTTATCAGAGCCATAGAAGAAAAAAGAAAATCCCGTGTGATAACAATGATACACAGGCAGGAAACAAGATCACTTTTGGGATTTTTTATGATGAGGTTTATAACGATTGAAGATTCTGAACAGGTTTTGAGAGCTATCAGAATGACACCGAAGGATCTTCCAATAGATTTTATCGTTCATACTCCCGGTGGTCTTGCTTTGGCCGCTACCCAGATTGCTCAGGCTCTTGCTGACCACAAAGCTCCAGTAAGAGTAATCATACCCCATTATGCAATGTCAGGTGGGACTCTGATAGCACTTGCTGCTGATGAGATAATAATGGACGAGCATGCTGTTCTTGGTCCTGTAGATCCACAGCTTGGACAGGAACCGGCAGCATCTCTGGTAAAAATAAAAGAACTAAAAGATCCTAACGAAATAGATGACTCAACATGGGTAAAGATTGATATTAGCGAAAAAGCCCTTAACCAGATGTCTAATAACATAAAATCTTTACTGTTGAAAAAAGGTTATGATGAAAAAACTGCAGAAAAAGTGGCTGAAGAGCTTGCTCTTGGAAAATACACACATGATTTTCCCATTACCGTGGATCATGTAAAGTCTCTCGGCTTAAAAATCTCAACAGATGTTCCTGAGGAGGTTTATGCATTGATGGATCTTTATCCACAGCCTGCAGGAACACCGGCAGTCCAGTACATACCTGTTCCTTACCAGAGACCTGGAAACAGTCAACCAACAGGTAGCAGACATTGAATGACTACAGAAAAAAAGTCTTACTTATAAAGGTCCGAGATACCTTTCTAACAGGTTTGTTTGTTTTTATACCTATAGCCATAACAATATGGATTGTTGTCTGGCTTTTATCTTTCGTAAACAACCTTGTTCTTCCATACCTGAGATATCTGCTTCCTATTCCGGATATTCCTGGAGTGGGAATACTCATTACGGTTCTTCTTGTTTTTATTACAGGATTAATTGCACAGAACTACTTTGGTAAAAAGCTAATCTCCCTGTGGGATAGCTTGATAAACAGAATTCCCCTTGTTAGATCAATCTACATTGCCACAAAACAGCTTATGGAAAATCTTTTTAACTCTAAAGGTAAGGGAAAGTTTAAAGAAACGGTTCTTGTGGAGTTTCCCAGAAAAGGAATGTTATCAATCGGGTTCGTTGCAAACAAAATTCAGCTTGATGGAAAAACTTATTATCTCGTTTATATACCCACAGCTCCAAATCCAACTTCAGGTTACACAATATTTGTTGAGGAAAGTGAGGTTAGACATACAGACCTTACAGTTGAAGAGGCCACAAAGATAATCCTTTCAGGAGGACTCGTCTCAAAAGAAAAGATCAAACCTCTGTAAGTGGATGGGGAGCAAAACCATGTTTTTTTCTGTATATACTTATGGTGTTTAAAAGCAAAGAGGCAACTGTCATAGGACCTACCCCACCAGGAACAGGTGTGATCGCATATACTTTATCCTTTAATCCTTCAAAATCTGTATCCCCTACAAGCTTTCCATTTTCAAGCCTGTTTATACCAACATCAACAACCACTGCTCCTTCTTTCACCATGTCTGCCGTTATCAGATCTGGTTTACCTACAGCAACTATAAGAATTTCAGCCCTTTTTGTGTATGAAGAAAGATCCTTTGTATTGATATGACATATTGAAACAGGAGCTTCCTCATTTTTTAAAAATAACAGACCCATCGGTTTTCCCACTATGTTGCTCGCACCGACAATAACAACATCTTTCTTAAATGTTGGGATTTTGTAATGTTTCAGCATTATCCAGATACCAAGAGGTGTACACGGAATAATGCCATCACTTTTCCCTGTTGCCAATTTTCCTATATTTACAGGATGAAAACCATCAACATCTTTGTGTGGGTTTATTGCCTCAATGATCTCCTGTGTGTTTATATGTGATGGAAGTGGAAGCTGAACAAGGATACCATCTATATCATCATCACCGTTAAACTTTCCTATAAGCTCAAGGAGTTCAACCTGAGTTGTATTTTCAGGTAGTTTAAAGACCATTGAGTTTATCCCAACCTCTTTACATGCTTTTCTTTTGTTTTCCACATAAACCTGACTTGCAGGATCTTCTCCCACAAGGATAACAACAAGATTTGGGTTTCTCATTCCCCTGCTCAGGTATTCATCTATCTCTTTTTTTAGATCTTCTCTTATTTTTTTTGCTAAAGCTTTCCCATCAAGTATTAAAGCCATTTTTTCTCCTATATCAAGTATTTTTCTTTAATTTTTAGTGATTCTTCAGGTTCAAGAATTGAGGTGATTTTGCAAAGGATAAGATTGTTTTCTTTTTTTATTTTAGCTTTATAAAATGGAATCCTGTTAACAATGACAAAAGTATTATAACCGTCCAGACTAAACTCTTTATTCAAAGATAGGTCTGTTGTGTATAAAGAATCTGAAGTAATTGCCACCTCAAGATCAACCTTAATATTTTTGCTCAACACATCTCTCCAGCGTTTATCTCAGATTATTATATCAAGGGCATAATGCAAAATAAAACAATTTTTGAGTAGCTACATTTCAGGAAATATAT
>JALTAS010000022.1 GCA_027058925.1 Persephonella sp. | reverse complement strand
TCCATAAATTATAGACTAATTTAGTCAATAAACAAACGGAGGCAGCCATGGGAGAATACAAAAGGCCGGTAGTATCAGTAGTGGGGGCTGGAAATGTTGGAGAGCATGTTGCCAATCTCATTGCTATAAAGGAAATAGCTAATGTCAGAATGTTTGATCTTTCAAGGAAAGAAGGAGAAAAAGTCTATGAGATAGTCAAAGGAAAAGCCCTTGATATAAAACAAATGGCTGCTGCCATAGGCTGTGATGTTGAAGTTGAGGGTTTCACAGTAACACCTGAAGGGGATGGCTACGAACCCCTTGAGAACTCCGATATAGTTGTTGTTACTGCAGGTTTTCCAAGAAGGCCTGGGATGAGCAGAGATGATCTTCTTTCAAAAAATGTTGGAATTATAAGAACGATATCAGAAAGAATAGCACAATTTGCACCTGATGCTATCGTTATTGTTGTCTCAAATCCTGTTGATGTTCTCACATATGCAGCCTTAAAACTGACGGGTTTTCCAAAAGAAAGAGTTATGGGAATGGCAGGAGTTCTTGATACTGCAAGGTTTAAGGCTTTTTTATCCATGGAGCTTAAGGTTTCGGTTAAGAATATAAATGCCTATGTTTTAGGAAGTCACGGGGATGATATGGTTCCTCTTCTTTCTGTTTCTAATGTGGGAGGAGAACCATTAACCAAACTTATACCCGAAGAAAGGCTGAATGAGATAGTGGAAAGAACAAAATTTGGCGGTGGAGAGATAGTTTCTCTGATGGGTACTTCGGCATACCATGCACCTGGAGCATCCGTTGTTGAGATGGTTGATGCAATACTGAGCGATAAGAAAGAGATCGCTCCCTGTTCGGTTTACCTTGATGGTGAAGATGCTAATCATTACAGAGCAGATGATATATGTATAGGAGTTCCTGTAAAACTTGGAGCACATGGTGTTGAGGAAGTGATAAAACTCGATTTTACAGATGAGGAGAAAAAACTGTGGGAATCTTCCGTGAGATCTGTAAAATCTGGAATTGAAAGAATTAAAGAGCTGGGGCTTATATGATGGTAAGACAGATACATGTTGATGAGATAACACAAAAAGTAAAAAATATGGTTATGGATGCAGAGTACAGACTGCCAGAAGATTTTATTAAAGCCCTTGAAACTGCAGAAGCGTTTGAGGAATCACCAACAGGAAAGGAGATAATAGAAACTATACTCCAGAATGCGAGAGTTTCCTCAACAGAACAGGTGGCTTACTGTCAGGATACAGGTTACCCTGTATTTTTTGTTGAGATAGGTCAGGATGTTCATATCACAGGTGGAAGTATAAAAGATGCTATAAATGAAGGTGTCAGACAGGCAACAAAGGAAGGATACCTTAGAGCATCCCTTGCATTTGATCCAGTTTTTGAGAGGAAAAATACTGGTGATAACACACCTGCACTTATATATTTTGATGTAGTTCCCGGAGACAAAATAAAAATAAAGTTTGCCGCAAAAGGTGGTGGCTCTGAAAATCAGAGCAAGCAGATTATGTTAAAACCTGCTGATGGTCTTGAAGGTGTAAAAAAGTTTGTTCTGAAAACTATTGCTAATGCAGGTCCAAACGCATGTCCGCCTTTTACCGTTGGTGTTGGAATTGGAGGAACGTTTGATTATTCTGCTGTTCTTGCAAAAAAAGCTTTATTCAGGCCGATAGGAGAAAGACATCCAGATCCAAGGATAGCTATGCTTGAGGAGGAGCTTTTAGGTCTTGCAAATCAGCTTGGAGTTGGACCCCTTGGGTTTGGTGGGACTGTGACAGCCGTTGATATAAAAATAGAGATCGCACCCGTTCATATAGCATCTCTTCCTGTTGCTGTAAATATCCAGTGTCATGCTAACAGACATAATGAGATTGAGATATAAAGGGGTAAAATATGTCAGACATCAAAAAAATAACAACACCGTTAACCGATGAAGTAATAAAAGATCTTAAAGCAGGTGACAGGGTTCTTTTAAGCGGTTATGTATATACAGCAAGAGATGCAGCTCATAAGAGAATGCTTGAAGATTACGAAAAAACAGGGAAACTTCCTTTTGATGTAAAAGGTCAGGTTATCTACTATGTTGGTCCAACCCCTCCAAAGCCGGGACAGGTTATAGGTTCGGCAGGGCCAACAACAGCATACAGGATGGATAAATATACTCCAAAGCTCCTTGAGCTTGGACTGAAAGGAACTATAGGGAAAGGATGGAGAGGGCCTGAGGTTAAGGAAGCACTAAAAAAACACAAAGCTGTTTATTTTGCCGCCTATGGAGGGACGGCGGCTCTTTTATCAAAACATATCAAGTCATCAGAGATAATAGCTTATGAAGATCTGGGACCAGAAGCTATAAGAAAGCTTTATTTTGAAGATTTTCCCGTGATCGTTGCTAACGATATGTACGGGGGAGACGTTTTTGAGGAAGGACAAAAAATCTATAGAAAAATTGAAATAGATCCATAAGGAGGACAGGATGAAAGTACATGAACATCAGGCAAAAGAGATATTTGCAAAATATGGACTTCCTGTACCAAAAGGTTATCCTGCATTTACAGTTGAGGAAGCTGTTGAGGTTGCCCAGCAGCTTGGCAAATTTCCTGTTGTTGTAAAGGCACAGATACATGCTGGAGGTAGAGGAAAGGCAGGAGGTGTAAAACTTGCAAACAGCCTTGATGAAGTTCAGCAGTATGCAGCTGAACTGCTTGGAAAAACTCTTGTAACATTCCAGACAGGTCCTGAAGGTCTTCCTGTCAGCAGGATATACATAGAAGAAGGAACAAATATAGATAAGGAATACTATGTTGCTATCACATTAGACAGAAGCAAGTCAAAGCTGATAATTATGGCATCTGCAGAAGGTGGAATGGAGATTGAAGAGGTTGCCGCTACAAACCCAGAAGCTATAATTACAGAAGAAATAGATCCTTTTATAGGGCTTAGACCTTTTCAGGCAAGAAATATCGCCCTAAAGCTTGGTTTTCCAAAGAAACTTATAAATAAGGTGGCAGGAGTATTCCTGAAGCTTTATGATGTCTATATGAAAGAAGATGCATCAATGGTTGAGATAAACCCTCTTGTTTTAACAAAAGAGGGAAATGTTATTGTTCTTGATGCGAAGGTTGATTTTGATGACAACGCTCTTTTCAGACATCCTGACATAATGGAGATGGAAGATCCAACACAGGAATCTGAGCTTGAGGTTAGAGCTAAACAGTATAACCTGAACTATATAAAACTTGATGGGAATATAGCCTGTATGGTAAACGGTGCCGGTCTTGCAATGGCAACAATGGACACAATAAAACTTGCAGGGGGAGAACCTGCAAACTTTCTTGATGTTGGTGGTTCTGCAAATGCTGAACAGATAGCAAACGCGTTCAAGATCATTCTTTCTGATCCTAATGTTAAGGCTATATTTATCAACATATTCGGCGGTATCCTGAGATGTGACAGGCTTGCCGAAGGCATCATTCAGGCATCAAAAGAAGTAAATCCCCATGTTCCAATAGTTGTTAGAATGGAAGGGACAAATGTTGAGCTGGGCAAAAAGATGCTTGCAGAATCAGGACTTGATCTTATTCCTGCTGATACTATGTGGGAAGGAGCCCAGAAAGCTGTAGAACTTGCAAAACAAGCATAAGAAAGGAGGTTTAAAAATGGCAGTACTTGTAAATAAAGATACAAAAGTTATAGTTCAGGGAATAACAGGAAGAGAAGGATCTTTCCATGCCACCCAGTGTAAAGCTTATGGAACTCAGGTTGTTGGTGGAGTAACACCGGGAAAAGGTGGACAGGAAGTTGAGGGGATGCCAGTTTTTGATTCTGTAAAAGAAGCTGTTGAGAATACTGGAGCAGATTGCTCTCTTATCTTCGTTCCACCTCCTTTTGCAGCCGATGCTGTACTTGAGGCTGTTGATGCCGGTATAAAAACTGTTATCTGTATAACAGAAGGAATTCCTGTTAATGATATGATACCTGTAAAAAATTACATAAAAACCTACTATCCTGATACTGTTCTGATAGGACCAAACTGCCCAGGTGTTATAACCCCAGATGAAGCAAAGATCGGTATAATGCCGGGACACATATTTAAAAGAGGAAAAGTTGGAATTGTTTCAAGATCAGGAACTCTAACATATGAGGCAGCATTCCAGCTTTCAAACAGGGATATAGGTCAGTCCACAGTTATAGGAATTGGAGGTGATCCTGTTCCTGGGACAGTATTCTCAGATGTTCTCAAATGGTTCCAGGATGATCCAGAAACAGAAGCTATAGTTATGATAGGAGAGATCGGAGGGACAGCAGAAGAGGAAGCAGCAGAATTTATAAAGGAGTATGTTACGAAACCTGTCGTTGCATATATAGCAGGAGTTACAGCACCTCCAGGAAAAAGGATGGGTCATGCTGGTGCTATAATCGCAGGTGGTAAAGGAACAGCAGAAGAAAAATATAAAGCTCTTGGATCTGCAGGAGTAAATACTGTTAAGAATATATCCTTTATAGGCGAGGCTGTAGCAGAAGTCCTAAAATAAAAAAAGCCCCTTCGGGGGCTTAATTGAAAATAGTTTTTTTAATGTTTTCCATTAAAAAATCAACCTCATCTATCATTCTGTATTTCATATCGTTTAGCATCCAGAAAAGTGTTGAAGATAAAATACTTCCGATAATAACTCTAACTCCAAACTCAGGATTAATATTTTTTATCTCCCCCTTTTCTATACCTTCAGATATAATACTTTTTATCCCATTCCTGTAGAAAAAGACCGTATCCTTGAGGCTTGATTTTTTATCAGGATCCCCCAAATAAACAACATCAGAAAAAACAATCCTCGGAAGTATCTTTGTTCTTTCAAGAAGCCTAAAATGCTCAGTAAATATTATCCTTATTTTTTCTTCTGTATTTTTACCTTTTTCAGCTTTTTTGAGTATCTCATTCAGCAAATCCTTGAGATGTTTAATGTAGTATATTATCATCTCATCTTTGTTTTTGAAGTATTTGTATATTGCAGGCTGCGATACTCCAAGCCTTTTTGCAACCTCAACAGTTGAAACCTCTGACAGCCCCTTTTCTGTTATTATCTGTGATATAACATAAAAAACCTCTTCTTTCCTCTCCTTGATACTTTTTCTTTTCTTCACGGCTGATCCCCACATTTTTTTATAATTAATTTAATGGAAAATGTTGCAATATGCTAATATCTTTATTAAATTAGTTATAAGTATATAACGACGGTGGGTAATGAAAAAGATATTAATATTTTTCTTATTGTTTGTAGAGCTTGCTTTTGCTGTTGATCTAAAAACACTGATAGATATAGCTTTAAAAAGCAGTCCTTATATTATGGAAAGAAAAGTTGATCTGAAGATAGGAAAAAGTTCGGTAAAAAAAGCCACAGAAAAAAGATTTGGTAATATAGATCTATACGGCTCATTTTTCAGGTATGAGGATCCCCGGATACTGTATCCAATATCAACACCTGTAAATATTCACAACATAACAGGGGCAAAAAATCAGTTTATTGGAGGTATTTCTTACACAATCCCTATTTTTACAGGATTTAAGATAGAAAAAAATATTGAGATATCAAAACTATCCCAGAAGATAAAAGAGATAGATTTTACTCTTACAAAACAGATGGTAATTTTCAATATAAAATCCATATAC
>JALTAS010000021.1 GCA_027058925.1 Persephonella sp. | reverse complement strand
CTGTTATTTCCATTCAGTACCCTTATTTTTTTGATCTTATTTTTAATATTAATCTATATGCATCTGTTTAACAACTTCAGACAGTATTTCTATTCCTTCATCTATCTGGGATTTTGTTATTATAAGAGGTGGAACAAAACGAATGGTATTGCCTCCTGCTGTTCCAACAATAAGACCATTTTCAAGACATCTTTTTGCTATATCCCCTGCATCTATCTTTTCTGGAAGGGTTGCTCCGATCATAAGACCTTTTCCCCTTGGATCAAGACCTGTTTTTTTCAGTTTTTCCTTAAGATACTCACCTTTTTCCTCAACATCTCTTAAAAAACCTTCAGACAGGACATTTTTTAAAACAACCTTTGCAGCAGATGTTGATAAAAAGTTTCCCCCGAATGTTGAACCGTGCGTTCCGGGAGTAAAAGCCTTTGCAATTTCTTCCTTTGCTATCACAGCACCTATTGGAACGCCTCCTCCCAGACCTTTTGCCAGCGTTATAATGTGAGGGCATATATCGTAATGCTGGTAAGCAAAGAGCTTTCCTGTTCTTCCTATTCCGGTCTGAACCTCATCAACAACAATTAAAATATCCCTTTCTTTTGATATATTTTTTATCTCGTTTAAAAACTCTATATCAATAAGGTTTATTCCTCCTTCTCCCTGTATTAACTCAAACATCACTGCTGCTGTGTTTTCTGAAAGGGCTTCTCTCAGGCTGTCTATGTTGTTAAATTCTGCGTATTTTATCCCCTGCAGAAGAGGTTCAAATCCTTTATGGTATTTTGGTTGTGCCGTTGCTGTTAGAGATCCTATCGTTCTTCCATGAAATCCTCCTGTAAATGTGATTATCTCAAATTTTTCAGGCTGTCCTTTATCATAAAAATATTTTCTGACCAGCTTTATAGCTGTTTCATTCGCCTCTGCTCCTGAATTACAGAAAAAAACCTTATCAAGACAGGAGTTTTCCACAAGGATTTTTGCCACTTCTATCTGGGGCTGAATGTAAAAAAGGTTTGATGTATGTATAAGTTTTGATGCCTGCTCGCATATTACCTTTGAAAGCTCAGGATGAGAATGTCCCAGACTGTTTACAGCTATCCCTGCAAGCATGTCTATATATTTTTTTCCTTCAGTGTCATAAAGATAAACGCCTTCACCTCTGACAAAAGAAACAGGATACCTTGCGTAGTTTCCTATAAGATATCTGTTTCCCTCTGAAACGAAATTCTTCATTTCTCCTCCTTTTTCTTAAATTGAAGGCATTCTTTTCCTGATGCTTTTTTTACCTCAACTGAAGGCAAAAGTCTGCTTTTAAAACCAAAAGCCCTGCATCCATAGGGAAAATTTTTGTCCCATGTAACATAAAAATAAACACACCTGTAGCAGTTTACAGACTTCCTATCCATTGTCCAAAATAAGCCATAAATAAAAATCTTGGTAATCTTCCAACAAATGCAGCAAGGACGAACCCCCAGAAAGGCATCTCAAAAATACCTGAAAGCCAGCATATCGCTTTAAAGGGAACAGGTGTAACAGCTGCTATTATAACAGCCCATATACCAAACCTTCTAAATAATATCTCCCCTTTGTCGTAATACTTCTGCTTCATAAATTTTTTAAAAACCGACTCTCCTAAAAACTTTCCTAAAAAATAACCTACAATCCCTCCTAATACGCTTCCTATTGCTGCTGTGAAAGCAGCATAAACAGGAGATAAACCAAAAGCTGTTCCACCTGTTATAAAAGGATCAGGAGGAACAGGCTGTATGATGCTTTCTGTAAATGATATTAAGAATATCCCTGCATAACCGTAATCTGATACAATCTCTTCAGCCCATTGTTTTAAGCCTTCAAACATCAAATATCCTTTAAGTTTGTGGTTTTATGTTTTCAGGTTTTATTTTTGCAAACTTCCTTTTACCTACCTGAAGGATAAACTCAGAAGAAAGGTCAACCTCAGCATACGGATCTGTTATTTTGTTTCCGTCTATCTTAACACCCCCACCTTTTATTAGCCTTCTTGCTTCAGATTTTGAAGGGGCAAATCCTAACTTGTGGATAAGATCGTATAGCGGGATTTTTCTGTCTTCTGCTGCTATTATCACTTCAGGCTCTGGTATCTCCTCAGGTAGCTCTCTCTTTGAATGAACCCTTTCAAAATGTTCTTTAGCTTTTATTGCAGATTCTTCATCATGAAATCTTGTAACTATGTACATTGCGAGCTGTTTTTTTACATCCATAGGATGAAGAACTCCCGACTCAACATCTTCTTTCATTTTGTGTATCTCTTCAACTGTCAGATCTGTTAGAAGCTCCCAGTAATCCCACATAAGCTCATCAGGTATTGACATTATCTTTCCAAACATTTCTTCAGGGGGTTCTGTAATCCCGATATAATTCCCGTAAGATTTGCTCATTTTTTTCTTGCCATCTGTTCCAACAAGAAGAGGCAGAAGTATAGCAACCTGAGGCTTTTCAATCCCGTACTCCTTCTGTATGTCCCTTCCTATCAAAAGGTTGAATCTCTGGTCTGATCCACCAAGTTCAACATCTGCTTTTATTGCTACAGAGTCGTAAGCTTGAAGAAGAGGATATATAAACTCATGAATGGCTATAGGTTTGTTTTCTTTAAACCTTTTTTTAAAGTCATCCCTCTCAAGCATCCTTGCCACCGTGTATCTTGCTGTAAGTTTTATCAGATCCTGTGCTGTCATGTCACCAAGCCACTCGCTGTTAAAAACAACAACCGTTTTTTCTGGATCAAGAACTTTAAAAACCTGTTCTTTGTATGTCTTTGCGTTCTGGAGAACCTGCTCTTTTGTAAGGGGAGGTCTTGTTTTATCCCTTCCTGAAGGATCTCCTATCATCGCTGTAAAATCACCTATTATGAAATAAACTGTATGACCAAGCTGCTGGAATGTTCTGAGTTTTTGGAGTAAAACTGTGTGCCCTAAATGTAGATCCGGAGCTGTAGGATCAAATCCTGCTTTTACTATTAAAGGTCTTTCTTCTTTCAGCTTCTCCAAAAGCTCCTGTTCGCTTATAATATCAAGAACTCCTTTTTTTATTATCTTCAGCTGTTCCTCAGGTGTTTTACCATGCCATTCAGACAATATTATTCCTCCGATTATATTTTCTGAATATTATACGACAAACAGAAGTATTAGCTGAGAAGATCTTTAAGATGCCTTCTTGTTGCAAGGGCTCTTATCTTCTTCAGGGTTCTTATCTCTATCTGTCTGACCCTTTCCCTTGAAACCCCAAGGGCTTTTCCTATCTCTCTCAATGTTTTAGGTTCTTCACCATTTAGACCAAACCTGTGAACAATAATGTATCTTTCCCTTTCGCTCAGGTGTGACAGTATGTAGTTTATCTCTTTTTCTATGGACTCCTTTACAACATCTTCCTCTATCTCTTTTGTGCTGTGTTTTGATACAAGATCTATAAAAAATGTTCCTTCTTCAAGATCAACAGGTGTATCAAGGGATACAGAATGCCTCTTTATAAGCAGGTAGTTCTCTATAGTTTCCTCATCTATATCTATATTTTCTTTTTCTTTTAAATAGGTCTTTATCTCCGAGTATTTCGGCTCTCTGTTGAACTTTTCCTTTAGCTCCAGATATGCTGTGTCTATTTTTATTGACAGGTTTTGTGTTTTTTGGGGAATTTTTATAACATCTTTCTGGTTTTGTATTGTCTGGAGTATAGACTGTTTTATCCACCAAATAGCGTAAGAAATAAATCTTACTCCCCTGTCAGGATCAAACCTTTTTGCAGCTTCTATCAGTCCTATATTCCCTGCAGATATAAGCTCCTGAAATGGTATTCCATAACCTGAGTAATTTTTTGCCACATTCACGACAAACCTTAAATTTGATTTGATCAGTTTTTCAAGGGCTTTTTTGTCTCCTTCTTTTGCTTTCCTTGCTATTTCCTTTTCTTCCTCCGGAGATAAAAGAGGAATTTTGGAAATAGATTTCAGATAGTAAGTGATCCCCTCTTCATAGGTAAACTTTCTCATATTCTTGCCACTCTCCGTTAATTGGTGGAGATTTTACTATATTCCTTTATTTTCTGTCCACAAGTTCTTCAATCTTTATGTTTATCCTTTGCCTTTTTCTTCCCCTTATAAACTCAACATCAACAGTTTCTTCTGGCTTGAGTTGTGAAACTATATATTTAAGATCGGAAGGAGTCTTTATTTCTTTACCTTTGATTGATAGTATTATATCCCCGGGTCTCAATCCGGATTTATAGGCAGGGCTATTTTTGAACACTTTTATTATCTGAACGCCGTGCTGGATGTGAAGGGATTTTTTTATCTTCGCAGGTACTTCCTGAACAAGAACTCCCAGCCACCCTCTTTTCACCCTGCCGTATTTAATAAGCTGGTCCGTTATCTCTATTACCGTGTTTATAGGTATCGCAAAACCAAGACCCTGTCCTGTCTGTATAATGGCCGTATTCATTCCAACCACTTCCCCATCAAGATCAATTAAAGGTCCTCCTGAATCACCTGGATTTATAGCTGCATCTGTCTGTATATAGTTTTCATAGGCCGATATTCCAAGATTTCTGTTAAGGGCAGACACTATACCCAGGGTAAAAGTAAGACCTAAATTGTAAGGGCTTCCCCCTGATATCACAAAGTATCCAACCTTCAGCTTTTTAGGGTTGCCGATCTTAACAGGTTTTACATTCATTATCTCTTTTGATTGCTTGACTCTAATTAAAGCTATATCACTTTTTGGATCTTTTCCTACTACCTCTGCCTGAGATTTAAATCCGTTTGAAAATTTTACAGTTATTAGTTTTGCTTTCTCTATGACATGGCTGTTTGTAACTATATACAGATATTCCCTGTCTTTTTTTAAAACAAAACCAGACCCTAAAGACTCATTTTCTATAGGAGGTATTTCTTCATTAAATCTAAAGATAATCGGTGTCTTTGTTCCACCAGATTTTGATAGTATCGTTACAACAGATGGCTTTACTTTTTTTATAACCGAGTATATTCTTTCTTGAATCTGTTTAACCGGATCAGGGGATTTTTGTATTATGCTGATTTTACGGGGCTTTTCTTTCTCCTTATTTTCACAGGAGATAAAAACGAAAAAAGACAAAAGGATAAAAATAATAAACCGGTGCATGCACTCCCTCTGTAATATCCTGTTAATAACAAATTATAACACTACAGAGGTTTACAATGGCAAAATTAACAAAATTTGAAACTCTGAAAAAGGATTTTCTTGATTCTTTAACACCTGAACGGTACGAACTTCTTGAAAGGCTGTCAGAATATTCTTCCTGCATATCAGACTTTATTTTTAGACATACAGATCAGCTTGAGTACACATTTAAAAGCCTTGAACAGCCTCTTCTGGGAAGAGAAAAACTTCTTAAAGAAGCAGAAGACATTCTTAAGATAGAAAACACAGATCTTTTCTGTCAGAAGCTGACATTTTTTAAAATGAAACATTTTTCAAGGATAGTTGCCAAAGATATTTACAAAAAAGATAATCTTCCTGATCTCACAGAAGAATATTCATACCTTGCTGATGTATCCTTTGAGGTCTGCTACAAAAAAGCCCTTGAGAAAACAAAAAAAAGGTTAGGAACTCCTGTTGACCAGGAAACAGGCAAAGAGGCAGAAGGATCTGTTATAGCCCTTGGAAAATTGGGAGGGGTTGACCTTAACTACTATTCAGATGTTGATGTTATCTATCTATACTCTAATGAGGGTAAAACAGATAAGGGGATCACAAACAGGGAGTTTTTTGGTGAGCTTTTCAGAACGGTTACCATGCTTATGACAAAAAGGAACATTGAAGGCAGAGCATGGATCGTTGATCTTGATCTTAGGCCAGAAGGGAGTAAAGGTTTTATAGCTTATTCTCTGCCTGCAGTAGAGTTTTACTACTGGAGCCACGGAAGGACATGGGAAAGACATATGCTTATAAAGGCACGGCACAGCGCCGGCAGTAAAAATGTTTCAAATGAGTTTTTGAAAATCATAAAACCCTTCGTGTACAGAAAACATACAGGTATGGAGGTTTTTGAGGAAATAGTAGAGATGAAAAAACTGATTGAGGAGGAAGCACGGAAAAAAATAAAAGGTGAATGGGACGTTAAAAGGGGTGATGGAGGAATAAGAGAAATAGAGTTTGTAATCCAGATTCTTCAACTCATGTACGGTGGAAAGTTTCCAGACCTTCAGGAAAAGAAAACAGTTAAAGCTTTAAAAAAGCTTGTATCCCATAATCTAATAGATCAGGAAACAGGCAGGCTGTTGGAAGAAGGTTATTACTTTTTAAGGAGACTTGAGCATGTAATCCAGATAAAAAATTGTGTTCAAACCCAGACATTTTTTATGAAAGATGCAAAAGAGTATGCACAAAAATTAGGTTTTTCTTCTGAGGAAGAATTTTTAAAAAAACTTCAGTTTTACAAAAACAAGATAAAGGATCTTTTTACAGGGCTGTCCCCTGATATAGATGTTAAGCTAACCAGCTTGCAGAGGTTTATTCTAACAAAGCATTATAAAGATGAAGCTGCTGATTATCTGAAGTCCATCGGATTTAAAGACCCAAAATGGGCTCTGAAGATGTTTAAGGATATATTTTTCAGCAAGATATACATAGAGCTTTCAGAAAACTCAAAAGAGGTTCTTTTTGAGTTTATCCCCAGATTAGAGCAGAAATTAAAGGAGTTTCCAGACAGGGAAGACTTCCTGCTGAACTTCAGAAAAATGATGGTAGATGGTGGAATGCTGTGGGTTTTTGTTTCTGCACTTGAGCAAAATCCTAATCTCGTTGAGTTTATGCTGAATATAGCAAGGTTTTCAGACTACATATCCGATCTGATATCAAAAGATAGGGAGCTTTTAGACTGGGCATTCGGGATAGAAGAAGTCCCTGAGAAAAGGGAAGACTTTGAAAAAGAGCTTTCTTTAATATCTGAAAAAAAGGATTTTGTTGACAGATTAAAAAGGCTTAAGAAAATAGTTGAGGTTCTCGTTTCCCTGAGATACCTTTCAAAAATCCACAGGGAAAATCCTGAAGAAAGGCTCGTTGAAATAAATACGGCTCTTTCCAATCTTGCAGACTTTATCCTTGACAGCCTTTACAGATATTTTGATGGAAAAGAGTTTGCCATTTACTCACTTGGAAAGCTTGGAAGCAGAGAGATGAATGTTGGTTCAGATCTTGATCTGGTGTTTGTGTTCAAAGAAGAAGATAGTAAAAACAGACTTTTAAAAATTCCACAGAACATAGTAAAGGCTCTTACCTCTTACTCAGGGGAAGGAATTCTTTACAACATAGATCTGAGGCTAAGACCTTTTGGAAAGGGGGGAGAGCTTTCCCCATCTTTATCTTTTTATAAAAACTATTTTGAGAAAGAAGCAAGAGTTTGGGAAAGGCTTGCATGGACAAAGGCAAGATTTATTACAGGAGACCTTGAGGTAAAAAAACAGATGGACAGTCTGATTGAGGACTTTCTTTTTGGAAAACCTGTTGACAGGGATTTTATTAATGAAGCTATTGATATGAGGTTCAGACTTGAGGGACTTGTCAGGGAAACACCTGAGGAGATAGACATAAAGCTTGGAAAGGGAGGTATAACAGATATAGAGTTTCTGATCCAGATATACACAATCAAAAGCGGTAAAAGGATAACAAACATACTTCAGGGTGTAGAGCTTTTCAAAAGAAATCTGATTGATGATTACATTTTTCTCAGAGAGGTTGAGGCAAGGCTTAGAATGATAAAAGGAATAGGGTTGTCTAAGATATACAAAGACTCACCCTTCCTTTACAGAATTTCCCACTCTTTTGGTATGGAACCGGAAAACCTTTGGGATACTCTTATAAAAACAAAGAAGGAAATAAGAGAGATATTCCTCAGAGAGATGAAAACTCTGAGGGAGGGCTGATTAAAACCCTCCAAATCCCTGATCAAGATTTACAGCAACAACCTCTTTTACTTCAGGAATTTCCTCTTTCAGCTTCATCTCAATTCCACCTTTCAGGGTAACAAGTGACATAGCACATCCATGGCATGCTCCCATCAGTCTGACATAAACTGTTCCATCCTCACCTATATCAACAAGCTCAACATCTCCTCCATCAAACCTGAGAGCAGGTCTTATCTTTTCAAGAACCTCTTCAACCTTAGCCCTATCTATCTGAACTTTTTCCTTTTGTTCTTGAGTCATTACATACACCTCCATTTTATTTTGCAATTCATTATATCCCAATAAAATATAATAAGTATGATCTTGCTCAATTATTGTATAATCTGTCTGATTAAACTCAGCAGGAAATAAGATGAGAGGACACTTTATAACGTTTGAAGGGATAGAAGGAGCAGGAAAATCAACCCAGTCTGTTATGCTCCACAACTACCTGATTGAAAAAAATAAAAAAGTTATTCTGACGAAGGAACCGGGAGGAACAAAAACAGGTAAAAAAATAAGAGAAATTCTGCTCTCCCATTCAGATGAGATCTTCCCTCCCCTTGCTGAGCTGTTTCTTTATGAAGCAGACAGAAATTTTCATATTCGCAACCTTATAAAACCTAAAATCAGTCAGGGCTACACAGTCGTATGCGACAGATTTATAGACTCAACACTTGCATATCAGGGATACGCAAGAGGGTTAGACATCGAGTTTGTGAAGAAAATGAACAGCATCGCATCTGAGAATATTAAACCTGACATAACATTTTTGATTGATATTCCGGTAGAGGAAGGTCTAAAAAGAATCCAGAAAACAAGAGAAAAAGACAGAATAGAAAAAGAGGAATTAGATTTTCACAAAAAACTAAGGGAAGGATTTTTAAAAATAGCACAGGAAGAAAAAGACAGAATAATTGTTTTAAACGGCCTTGAACCACCTGAAAAGATATTCAGCCAGATTATAGAGATTTTAAAAAACAGGAATATAATCTAAAAGTCATGAAAGTGATAGGACATGAGGAAACAAAAAAGATAATAAGGCTGTTTTTAGATAAAGGCTACAGTTCTTACTCATTTCTCTTTGAGGGAAAAGACTGCACAGGAAAAAAACTGATAGCCCTTTTGACAGCAAGAGCTTTTCTGTGTGAAAAAGGATACGGATTTGGCTGTGGAGAGTGTGAAAGCTGCAGACTGACAGACAATACAATATCAAATATATATAAAAGCACACAGCTGAATCCTCATCCTGATATAATGCTGATTTCCCCAGAAAAAGAGATAAAAATTGATCAGATAAGATCAGTTATTGATTTTCTGAGGCTAAAAGGTAAAAAAGTGGTAATAATAGAAAAAGCAGAAAAGATGAATGTAGAGGCGTCCAATGCACTCCTGAAAACACTTGAAGAACCACCACACAACAGCATGATAATACTTACAACATCAAACCTACAGCTTTTGCTTCCAACAATCGTATCAAGATGCAAAAAGATAAGGTTTAGACCTTTAAAATCTGAAGAGATAAAACACATACTCTCTCTTGAAGGGATGGACGAAAAGCTGTTAAAAACCGCTGTGGCACTTTCAGACGGAAGTTTGTGCATTCCTGAAACGATACTGAAAAAACCAAACCTCTTTAAATACGCAAAAGATCTATTCACAATTCTTTCTTTAGATGAGATACATCCTGAAGGAATAATAACTCTGGGTGAGATATTCGATAAGCTTGATCAGGAAGACATAAACAGAATAATGGATATTGTTGAAAAAATCCTATATAAAAAGACATTGAAAGGGGATATAAGCCCGGATTTTTATGATAGATTTATTAAAGAAAATCAAGAATTGAAAAAAGCTATTTCAAAAGGTGTGAAGAAAAAATTAGCGATTGAGGGAATGTACTTCAATCTCAAAACAGGAGGATAATATGGTTTCTATAGATACAAAAACTGTGAGAATAAGATTTTTGGATACACATAAATTCAGCGATCTTGACAATGTTCCTGAAAATGTTCAGAAAGGAGATTTTATTGTTGTTGAGACAGAAAAAGGTGAGGAGCTTGTCCTCGTGGTTGGCAGATCAGTTCCTGATACTGAAAATCCATCACCGTACAGATTTTTAAGAAAAGCTACAAAGAAGGATATTAACATATTTGATAAACACGAAAAAGAAGCAGAAAAAGCTCTTAATCTATGCAAAAAGTTAGCTGAAAATTTAGGGCTGAAGATGAACCTTCTAAAATCTTACATTCCCCTCAACAGATCAAAAATACTCTTTTATTATGTTTCTGAAGGTCGTGTTGATTTCAGGCAGCTTGTTAAGGAACTTGCAAGAAAATTAAGAATGAGAATAGAGATGAGGCAGGTAGGCGTGAGGGATGGCGTTCAGATGGCAGGAGCAATAGGGGTTTGTGGAAACCAGTGCTGTTGCTCCCTTTTTATAGACAGGTTTGATACTGTCAATGTTGAGATGCTTGAAGAACAAAATCTTCCTCCCACACCATCAAAATTTACAGGAATCTGTGGAAGGTTAATGTGCTGTCTGGCTTTTGAGATAGATAACTACTCTATCAGAAAAAACCTTCCTGAGATAGACAGTGAGGTTGAGATTAACGGAAAAACTTTCAAAGTAAAAAGTTATGATTTCATAAAAGAGGAGATCACATTCATATCTAATATTGGAGAGATTGTCACTTACAGCTTTGATCGGCTTGATGAATTGAGTATTTATAAAAAACTTCCGTGTGAAGGATGTGGTTTCAAAAATGGAGGTAAAGAGGAAATTGAACCTGAAGGAGCTTAAAGCTGTTGAGATAGGGAAAAGGGTACTAAAAGAGGAAAAAAATGCGATAGAAGATCTCATGTCAGCTTTAGATGACAGTTTTGATAAAGCTGTTAAAATTATCTTGAACACACAGGGAAAGATAATAGTTACAGGAATGGGAAAATCAGGACATATAGGACAGAAGATAGCAGCAACCCTCGCATCAACAGGAACACCTTCCTTTTTCTTACACCCTGCTGAAGCTATACACGGTGATCTTGGAATGATCTCAAAGGGAGATGTGATACTCGCCATATCAAACAGTGGAGAAACTCCGGAACTTCTTGCTGTAATCCCAACAATAAAAAGATGGGGACATAAAGTTATCTCAATAACAAACAATCCAGAATCATCTCTTGCGAAAGAGAGCGATGTTCACCTTTTTTTAAATGTGAAGAAAGAAGCCTGTCCCCTTAACCTCGCCCCAACATCATCATCAACAGCAACACTTGCACTTGGAGATGCTCTTGCCATTGCACTTCTTGAATTGAGAGGTTTTACAGCTGAAGATTTTGCCAGATTTCACCCTGGAGGATCTTTAGGTAAAAAGCTTATGAGAGTATCCGAAATAATGCACACAGGAGATGAACTTCCTGTGGTTATGCCTGACACTCCTTTGAAGGAAACTGTCATTGTAATGTCAGAAAAAGGATTTGGAACCTCTCTTGTTGTTGATAAAGAAAATAACCTTGTCGGGATAATAACAGATGGAGATCTTAGAAGGTTTATCAGAAAAGGTGGAAGTATTGACAGAAGCAAAACTGATGAAGCTATGACAAAAAATCCAAAAAAGATTACACAGGATATTCTTGTGGTTGAGGCTCTTGAGATAATGGAAAAATTCAATATAACCGTTCTTCCAGTAGTAAAAAAAGAAAAACCTGTAGGTCTTGTTCATATGCATGATATACTTAAAAGTGGTGCTATTTAAAAAGAGTGAGCCCTAAAGGGCCCACGGGAAAGGGGGAGAGTGGTGGTGAACGACACCAGTAATAGTATCTATTATTAATAATAAATTAAAATAAGTCAAGTACTTTTTTAATAAAAAGATATTTAACTCTCAAGATTCAGAAGATAACTTACAAACTCCCTATCAATCTTTGGAAGTCTGATATTTTTTTGTGTTATACAGTAAAATTTCCTTGTAAATTTGAGATCCTTAACCCTGATTTCCTTCAGATGTATTCCAAGAAGATTTTTAACAACAAGTCTTGATACAAAAGAAAGATAATCGGAGTTTGCAACAAATCTTGCTATCGCTTTACTGCTACTTATCTCAATATCCGCCTTTATCTTAACACCTTTTTTTTCAAGCTTTTTTTCAACAATATTTCTCGTTCCTGATCCCTGTTCCCTGAATACAAATCTGTAATTTTTAAGATCCTCAGGTTTAACAACCTCAGGAATATCCATATTTTTAGAAGCTATCAAGATGATCTCATCAGAAAAAAACTCAAACTGTTCATATTTGTTAGAATGAACCTCATCCTCTATAAGCCCTATGTAGAATGTTTTTGACAGTATTCCTTCTTCAATCTCTTTAGAGTTTCCAACAAAAAGGTTTACTTTTATGTCTCCCTTGTTTTTTATAAAGTCGGGAAGTATATCAGGAAGCAGGAAATCTCCAATTGTTGTACTTGCCCCTATCCTAAGGCTTTTTTGAAGATTTTCCCTTAGATTAGAAAGTCCTTCCTCAAGAAGGCTGTAATCATCAAGAATTTTTGATGCATACTGGTACAGCAGTTTTCCTTCTTCCGTCAGAATAACACCTTTTTTTTCTCTTTTAAAAAGGGTTATTCCCAGATAATTCTCTATCTTTTTTATCTGGAGAGTTACCGTTGGCTGAGAAAGAAACAAAAGCTCTGCAGCTTTAGAAAAACTTCTTGTATCTGCAACAGTTTTAAAGATTTTCAGCTTGTGGTAGTCCAAAACTTCCATTTCATACCCTTTTCATTTTTCTCCTACATAAGTTAGTTAATATCTTTCAAAAAAGCAATTTCTATGAGGATAATCATCTATTTCTGAATTTTTCATGGGCTTTTTTAACAGTGATATCTATTTTCTCATCTGTTATCTTTCCTTTGCATTGACTATTATCATCTTTTTTTATTAAATATGCCAGGAACTCTATATTTCCTTCAGGTCCCCATGTTTCAGAGAAGTCTATATCTTTAGCACAATAACAGCTTTTCTCAAGCCCCTCAATTACATTCTTAACCGCTTTTTTATGAAGTTCAAGATCTTTTACAACCCCTCCCTTTACTTCCTTTTTTGAAAGTTCAAACTGAGGCTTTATAAGTATTATCCCTTCAGCACCGTCCTCAATAAGATCGCATATATTGGGAAGTATTTTAAGGATAGATATAAAAGAAACATCTGAAACAAAAAACTGAATCCTTTCAGGTATTTCCTTTTTTGTAAGATACCTTGCGTTTGTTTTCTCAAGTAGAACAACCCTTGGATCTTTCCTAAGCTTTTCATGTAGCTGGTGTGTTCCAACATCAACAGCATAAACCTTTTTTGCACCATGCTGTAAGAGGCAGTCTGTAAAACCTCCTGTTGACGATCCTATATCAATACAGATTTTGCCTTTTATATCAGGATTAAAAACTTTTATCCCTTTTTCAAGTTTGTAGCCACCCCTGGAAACATATCTCTCTTTTTCTTTTATGTATATCTTGGCATCAATCTTTACCTTTGTTCCCGGTTTATCAATCACTTGCCCATTGACAAAAACAACGCCGGACATAATAAGCCTCTGGGCTTTTTCCCTGCTATCAACAAATCCCCTATCAACAAGAAGCTTATCTATCCTCTCTTTTTTTACCATCAACACAACCTATCTCATAAAAGTTTTATTTCACCAGAAATAAAATATAACAGGAAATTTTTCAGGAGGTAGCCTCTTCTCTGGATAGAAATAAAACGATAGGAAAAAGATCGCTACAGGAAACTCAAATGAGAAAATACTACTGAATGGAGAAACAACCTGAATAAACACCTCTTTAATACCAGACAAAAGTTACAGAATTGAATATGTTCTGAAAAAATTTCTATAGAACACATAAAGATAGTTATATTAAAAGAATGTTTATTCAAATTTTAGGATAAAATATTGAATGACAAATATTATCAGGAGGAGAAAATGAAATTTTCTGATAGAGTTTTGAGGGTAAAGCCTTCCCAGACTCTTGTTATAACAGCAAAAGCTGATGAGATGAGAAAAAAAGGGATAAATGTTATCGGTTTTGGTGCAGGAGAACCTGACTTTGATACTCCAGATTTCGTAAAAGAAGCAGCAATAGAAGCCTTAAAAGAAGGAAAAACAAAATATACACCGTCTGCAGGAATACCTGAGCTAAGGGAAGGGATAGCAAAAAGATTAAAAGAAAAAAACAACATTGAATACAAACCTTCAGAAGTTATTGTTACACCCGGTGCAAAGATGGGTCTTTATGAAATATTTGCTGTCATTTTAAATCCAGGTGATGAGGTGATAGTTCCTGCTCCATACTGGGTTTCTTACACAGAACAGATAAAACTGTGTGATGGAATACCTGTTATTGTTGAGACAACAGAAGAAAACGGTTTCGTTCTTACTGCAGATCTTGTGGAGGGTGCGATAACAAAAAAAACAAAGGCGGTTGTGATAAATACACCTTCAAATCCCACTGGAGCTGTTATTCCACGAAACGAACTTGAAAAAATAGCAGAAATATGCCTAAAAAATGACATTTTGATCATTTCAGATGAATGCTATGAAGAGTTCTGTTATGAGGGTGAACATGTGAGCATAGCTTCTCTGGACAAAGAAATTAGGGATATAACATTCACAGTTAATGCTTTTTCCAAGGCTTACTCAATGACAGGCTGGAGGCTCGGATGGGTGGCCGCTCCTGAAGATTACGTCAAAAAGCTGACAATAATCCAGTCCCAAACAACATCCAATCCTACATCTTTTGCCCAGTACGGCGGACTGGCTGCACTTGAAGACAAAGGAAAGTTCCCTTCAATGATGAAGGAGGAATTCAGAAAAAGAAGAGATTATGTTGTGAATGAGTTTCTTTCTATTGATGGTATTACCTGTCCTGTCCCAAAAGGAGCATTCTATGTCTTTCCAAATGTGTCGGCATACATAAAAGGGAATATAAAAAGCGATATCGATCTGGCAGCTTATTTACTTGAGGAAGCAAAGGTTGCAGTTGTTCCCGGATCTGCCTTTGGTAAAGAAGGATACATAAGACTATCTTACGCAACATCAATGGAAAATATAAAAGAAGGTATGAGAAGAATAAAAGAATCCCTCAAAAAACTGTCCTGAGGTGAAAAAAATGAAAAAAATATTTGGTTTTGTATTTTTGTTTATATTCGCATACAGCTTGATCAGTTGTGAAAATACAGGAAAGAAATCAAACAAATTTGCTATTGATCCGAACCCTATAATTGAAGATGCTTTGAAAAACAAAAAAATCCTTATACTTATTTTTGAGTCAGAAACATGCCAGTACTGTGAAAAACTTCACAGAGAGGTTTTAAGCCAGCCAGATTTCAAGGAAAAAAAGATTAAAAACAACATAAACATAGCCATAATTGATGTAAATGGAGACAGAATGGTTATTGATCCTGAAACAAAAGCAAAGATGGAAGAATCTGCTCTTGCTCTTTCTTACAGGGTAACAGGCTATCCAACAATAATAGTTTTTGATCCAAAGGATAATTTCAAGGTTCTGTTTTATCAGCCGGGGTTCATACCAAAGAAGGATTTTATGGATATTCTTGATTACCTTGGTTCTGGATGTTACGAAAAGATCAAATTTGAGAAATATACAGAAAAAGGAAAAAAATGTTAGAGGTCTTAAAATGAATATACCTGAGGTGTATATAGGCGAAAAATGGTTTGATATAAATGAGATTATAAACAGCTACAAGGACAAAACCTGCGGGGCTGTTGATATATTCTTAGGAATTCCCAGATCTGCACCTGAAGATGGAGATGTTAAAGAACTTCATTATGAAGCATACATATCTATGGCAGAAAAAGTTATAAAAGAGATAATACAGGAAGCAAAAGAAAAATTTGGGATAAAACATGCTATCGTTCACCATAGAACAGGCGTTGTTCCTGTTCTTGTACCATCATTTCTTGTTGTGGTCTGGGCAGGGCATAGACAGGAGGCGTTTGAAGCCTGCAGGTACATCGTTGATGAAACAAAAGCAAGAGCACCTATCTGGAAAAAAGAGGTGTTCAAAACAGGGGAGGAAAGCTGGAAATAAGCTCCCTTTTTCCAGTTTGTAAAACCTTCAGGAGATCAATAAAGTATGGAAATGCACGAGTTTGTTTTAAGCCTTTTAATTATTCTTGTGTCTTCAAGGATTTTTGCTGAAATTTTTTCATATCTAAGGATACCACCTGTTTTAGGTGAAGTTTTTGCAGGAATAATAATAGGACCCAGTGTCTTTGGCATAGTAGAAGTAAATGAAATCATAAAAATACTCGCAGAAATCGGAATAATCCTTCTTCTTTTTGAGGTAGGGCTTGAAACAGATATGAAGAAACTCCAAAAAGAGGGAATAAAATCTGTAACTGTTGCCCTGTTTGGAGCGATTGTTCCATTTTTAGGTGGTTTTGGGATCAGCTATTACATTTTCAATCTGTCTGTTGTTACATCCCTTTTTATAGGGGGAACATTAACAGCAACAAGTATCGGTATAACAGTTAGGGTGCTGAAGGATTTAGGTAAAGAAAGAACAACAGAATCTCAGATCGTCGTTGGAGCGGCCGTGCTCGACGATATTATAGGTGTTATTCTTCTTGTAATACTTGCAGATTTTGCTTTAACAGGGCAGGTTAACCTTGAGAATACCATCAAAATAATAATACTTGTTGCATTTTTCTTCGCAACAGCTCCAGTTTTAGCAGCTATAATGTCAAAATTTATTCATATATACGATATAAAATACAGGAAGCTCCCTGGATTTATACCAACGATCATCATCTCGCTTATTCTGTTTTTCTCATATGTTGCTCATCTATTTGGTGCTCCTGAAATAATAGGTGCTTTTGCATCGGGTATAGCCCTCTCAAGAAGGTTTTTCCTTCCTTTTGGGATAGCCTTCAAGTCAGATCCCCACTTTGTTGAAAAATTAGAATCTCAGATGAGACCTATTATTTATCTTTTCACACCAATATTTTTTGTCACTGTTGGTCTTTCTATGAATCTAAGGGAGATAGATTTCAGCTCACCTACATTCTGGCTTTTAACATTTTCTCTTTTAATTATTGCAATTATAGGTAAGGTTGGTGGAGCTTATCTTATTAAAGGTATAGGCGGTCTTAAAAAGCTCATAATAGGAACTTCAATGGTTCCAAGAGGTGAAGTGGGGCTTATATTTGCTGAGTTAGGTAGAACAGCAAAAGTATTCACAAATGAGACATACTCAGCTGTTGTTTTTATTGTAATACTGACCACTCTGATACCTCCTTTTTTAATGAAATATCTGTTTAAATTAAAAGATAAAGTTGAAAAATAAAGGATAATTCCTAATTTTTAGGCAAAAATCTCTTATAAAGAGGAAAAATGAAAAAAATAGCTGTAATAGGAGCAGGTTTAGCAGGTAGTGAGGCAGCTTTCAAGATAGCAGAAGAAGGCTTTAATGTTGATTTATACGAAATGAGACCTGTTAAAAAAACCCCTGCCCACAGAACACAAAATTTTGCAGAGCTTGTTTGTTCAAACTCACTGGGAGGAAAAGATTTAACCACAGGTGCAGGTCTTCTAAAAGAGGAGATGAAAATATTAGGCTCTGTTACTATTCCTGTGGCTGAGGAGTTTTCTGTTCCTGCAGGTGGAGCTCTTGCTGTTGACAGAGAAAAATTTTCAAAGAAGATAACAGATATAGTTGAAAATCACCCAAATATCAAGGTTATAAGAAAAGAAATAACAAAACTTCCTGAAGATTACGACTTTATTATCATAGCCACAGGACCTCTTACATCAGAAGATTTATCAAAAGAGATTCAGAAAATCACAGGGGCAGAGTATCTTTATTTTTATGATGCTATAGCACCTACAGTTGATGCAGAAACTGTTGATTACTCAAAAGGCTTCTGGGGAGATAGATACGGTAAAGGAGAAGGAGATTATTTTAACTGTGTTCTTACAGAAGGGGAATACGAGTTATTTTATAACGAACTTCTCAAAGGTGAGCAGGTTCCATTAAAAGATTTCGAGAGGGCTGTATTTTTTGAAGGATGTCTTCCTATTGAGGAGATAGCAAGGAGAGGGAAACAGACTCTTCTCTTTGGTCCTATGAAACCTGTAGGTCTAACTGATCCAAAAACAGGAAAACAGCCTTTTGCTGTGGTTCAGCTAAGAAAAGAAAACAGAGAGGGAACCCTCCTTTCTATGGTTGGTTTCCAGACAAAACTTAAATATCCAGAGCAAAAAAGGATATTCAGGCTTATACCAGCACTGAAAAATGCCGTATTTGTGAGACTTGGATCAATACACAGGAACACTTTTATACAGTCCCAGAAGGTACTGAGACCAACGCTCCAGCTAAAAAAAGATCCAAAAATTTTGTTTGCAGGACAGATAACAGGTGTTGAAGGTTATACAGCTTCTGCTGCAACCGGAATACTCGCAGGGATAAATGTCTCAAGAATGTTAAAGGGTCAGGAACCGGTCGTTCCACCTGAAACAACAATGCTTGGAGGACTTGTAAGATACATAACAGAACCGAAAGACGAACTTCAACCTATGAACCCAAATTTTGCATTACTGCCTGATCTTGATAAAAAGATAAAAAACAAAAGAAAAAGAAAGCTCCTAAAGGCTCAAAGAGCTATACAGAACATGAAAAGGTTTTATGAAGGTTTGAAAACAGGCAAGTTGGAAATCAAAGCAACGTAAATTGATTTTCCTTTAAATATCAATAACATAGAGAAAATAATGCCAGCTAATTGAGACTATAAATGAGACTTTAAAATTGACAATTTTCAGATTTTACGCTATTTTGAGAGTAGGCCTGTCAAAAATCGGGCTTTTTGGAAAATGAATACGCTGATACTCAAGAACGAGAGAGGGGCTGTTGAAACTGTCCCGAGTTATGAGGGCATTGCCACCAGTATGTGTTTGAGCAGGTATTCATTGTTAGGAATTAGCCCGTTGAAACTGTCCCGAGTTATGAGGGCATTGCCACCAGAAAACCTCTTTTTACCTTTCACTATCCACTCCTCACCATCCACTGCATTCACTAAAATTAAAAAGGACATTGTTTAACCGCCTGCCAAAATGTTATATTTTTTTTCAAAAAGCGGTGGGTGGACTATGAAAAGTTGTGGATGTAAAAGCAAATTCAATGCTGTATTTATGAAAAATCTTGAATGGTATCTAAAAAACATCTACGGAAACTACAAAAAATCCCTTTTTTCAAAATTAGGTAAAAATGTCCTTGAGATAGGAGCTGGAACAGGAACCAATCTTCCATATTACAAACCTGATACTAATCTAACGGTAATTGAACCAAGCAGAGATATGCTTAATTTTTTCTTAAAAAAAGCAGAAAAATATCCCCTAAAGATCCGTGTTATAGAAGGTTTTGCAGAAAAAATGCCGTTTGAAGACAACAGTTTTGACAGCGTAGTATCAACCCTTGTTCTTTGTAGTGTAAATTCTCCACAGAAAGTTCTAAAAGAGATAAAAAGAGTTTTAAAACCTGAAGGTGTATTTATTTTTATAGAACACGTTAAAGCTCCCGAGCACACAATAACTGCCAGATTTCAGGACATTCTTCATTCTGGATGGAAATGGCTTTTTGAGGGATGTGATCTCAAGAGAGATACAGGAAGAACAATTAAATCCTTTTTTCCGAATGCTTCATACAGATTTATCAGGTTTAACAGTCCATTTATACCTGTTAACTACCACATAATAGGCTATGGAACAAAAACAGATTGAAAGGGTTTACAAAGATGTTGAGTTTCTAACATCAATAAGACCTTACAGAAACTATCTTAATATTGGATCTCTCAACAAAACAGCAGATTACATATACCAGATATTTAAAGAATTTTCAGAAGAAGCTTATTTTCAGGAGTTTTCTGTAGGAGGAAACAGATACAAAAATGTTATCTGCTCAATAAACACACAGGCTGAGGAAAGAATAATAATAGGAGCCCATTATGATGTGGTAGGCAACACTCCCGGTGCAGACGACAACGCCAGTGGTGTGGCAGGTTTGCTGGAACTTCTCAGACTTTTGCACAGGGAAAAACTTAGATACAGAATCGATTTTGCAGCATATACTCTGGAGGAACCTCCATTTTTTGGAACTAAAAGGATGGGTAGTTTTATCCATGCAGAGAGCCTATACAAAGAAAAAACAAAAATAAAAGTGATGATATGTCTTGAGATGATAGGTTATTTTTCAGACAAAGAAGGATCACAGCAGTTTCCTCTACCTTTTATGAATTTTTTCTATCCTGAAAAAGGAAACTTCATAGGGGTGGTGGGAAAACTTTTTCAAAGAGGTATAACTAAAAAAATCAGAGATCTTATGAGAAAAGGATCTGACATCCCGGTTTATTCAATAAATGCTCCCACAATTCTACCAGGGGTTGATTTTTCTGATCACAGAAATTTCTGGCATTTTGGATACAACGCTGTCATGATCACTGACACATCATTTTACAGGAATCCAAATTACCACAGAAGAACCGACACATTAGCAACCCTTGATTTTGAAAGAATGTACAGCGTTATAAAAGGCATAGAATATGCTGTACTAAATCTCTGAGCCATTCAAGAGTATAACCTTATTTCTACCTAAATATTTTGCCTTGTAAAGAGCTTTATCAGCTCTGTTTATGAACTCATCTATTGTTCTGGTGTTATCAGGGATCTCTGTATATCCTCCAATACTCACTGTAAGTCTTCCGGTGGGAGAAAGCTTATGCTTTATTTTCCTATTCAGTATATCTTTGTGAAGATCATTTGCTAAAACAGATGCCTGTTTTTTGTTTATGTTTGAAAGTACAATAATAAATTCTTCACCGCCCCATCTGCCTGCTATATCTGTAGGTCTTCTGGCATGGTTGTTTATTACCATTCCTATCTCTTTAAGAATCCTATCCCCTTTGATATGTCCGTAGTAATCATTATATGCCTTAAAGAAATCAATATCTATCATAAGAACAGATATAGGAAACTTTTCTCTGACTGCCCTTTTAAGCTCCCTTTCAAAAAACTCCTTAAGCTTTCTCCTATTAGCAAGTCCTGTCAGTTCATCATAACTTGAAAGGTGTTTGAGTCTTTTTGTCAGACTTTCAAGATCCTTTTTATCAAGATATATTTTCAATGAAAGTAAAAAATCCTTTCTTATGTAGTACTCAAGTATGTATCCACCTATCAATCCCATAATGTTAGCTGAAATGAGGAAAAACATATTTGAGATAAGATACTTTGATCCCGAGTGTAGAAAAAAAATATCAATAAGAAAGTAAAGGGATATTATCACAGTTGAGGAAATTGATGTATAAAGAAAAGGAATTCCCGAAAGAGTGTACAAAAAGAATATAACCAGAAATATGCCTGCATAATAAATCTGGGCTTCATATGGAAGGATCATTGACATCATACCTACTATTGAAAGTCCTACCGTAATAGCAATAACAGAATAAACAAAATAAACAACCGAATATCTTTTACCTGTAAATATGAAAAAAACAGCTGGGGCTATAGCAAAAAGTGTCAAAGCCCTGAGACTCCAAAGCTCACGGTACATCTTCGGGAAAAGTATATAATCAGCAATTCCAAAAAAAATATAAACTAAAAGACCAAAAATCAGCATTATTC
>JALTAS010000020.1 GCA_027058925.1 Persephonella sp. | reverse complement strand
AACTTTATGAGTTAATCCTGTGGGCAGGAGACAGAATTACCACTTATTTCTGGAGGGCTCAGGCTGCAGGAAATAGAGGTGGTTGGATGTCTGCCGGACGAACAGGATACTTCCTCCTTGTTGTTACAGGATCAATTGGAGGGATAGGTGCAAACGGGTGGCACCACTGGCATGTACTTGGTGTTGGAGGAAAAGGAGGTAAGGCAACATTAAAAGAAAAGCCAGATCCTGTTGATGCATGGAACGAGCTTCTGTGGCCTCCAGAGTGGCCGTTATCAACTTACGAACTTTCATTCCTTCTTCCCCATCTTCTTTCAGATGACCAATGGAGAAAAAAATGGGAAGAAAGGGGACTGAAAATTCCAGATAGATTAGATGTATGGATATCGAAGATTTACAACCCTGTGTGGATAAACCCTGATGGTTTTAGATGGATAGAGGTTCTGAAAGATGAAAATAAGATGGGTCTGACTGTAAACCTTTCTCCAACATGGTCAGAAACCAACTGGTTCGTTGATTACATACTTCCTGTAGGTCTTGCAGGAGAAAGACACGACAACCAGTCTGCAGAAACAAAACCTGAGAGATGGACGGCCTTCAGACAGCCTGTTTTGAGGGTTGCCCTCAAAAAGATGGGCTGGGAACCTAAGGTTCCCTGGAGAGCTACACTTGAGGCACATAAAAAAGCCGGTCTTGGAGAGGTATGGGAAGAAAATGAGTTCTGGATTAATCTGGCGTGGGCTATAGATCCGGACGGAGGTTTAGGTATAAGACATCTGTACGAATCAAAGAAAAATCCTGGGAAGCCGGTAACAATAGAAGAGTGGTACAACGCTGCATTTGAATCTCTCCCAAATCTAAAGAAGGTATGCGAAAAGTTAGGTGTCACCCCTTACGAGTATATGAGGGACAGAGGGGCATGGACAGAAGAAACACAGGTTTACAACGTACATGAAAGGGAAATACCTTACGATCCTGAAAAAGATGCCTACAAATACAAAGGAAAATGGATCCCCAGAAGCAAGCTCTCAATAGATCCTGACTCGGGAGCTGTTTACATAAAAGGTCATGGGGATAAGCTTCATTCTGAAAGACACACAATAGGTGTGATGAAAGACGGAAAACTGCTCAAAGGTTTCCACACACCTACAGGGCTCCTTGAATTTTATTCAAAAACATTTGTTGAGTTTAACTGGCCAGAGTATGCTATTCCTTACTATCCAAAAAATAAAGAAGAAAGACAGAAGCTTGTACATGTGGTAACCCATGTTCACCATGATTACATGAAAGAGCCTAATGCATTTGTTTTAAACCCTATATACAGACTTCCTTACAATATTCACACAAGATCTGTAAACGCAAAATGGCTGATGGAAATCTCACAGAACCACAACCCTGTATGGATATATGAAGGAGATGCAAAGAAACTTGGTATTAAAAAGGGAGATCCTATAAAGGTAAGGGTTGTTGATACAGTTTCAGGAATAGAGGTAGGTTACTTTGTAGGAATGGCAATGCCTACACAGGCAACAAGGCCAGGTGTTCTTGCCTGTTCCCACCACTCAGGTAGATGGAGAGTCAGGAATTATGTAAAGGTTGACGGGTTTAATCAGAATCTTACCGTTATGTCTTACGGATCTGCACTTGCACAGATAAATAATCCGGAGAAACATATATGGACTGTAAGATGGAAAGATGGTGTATTCCCCCATGAGGTTGAAAGAAAACACAACGAAAAATGGCTAAAATGGCCTTATCCAGAGTTTAATAAAGACATAAAAGAGGTATGGTGGAACGGTGCATCAGGTGTCTGGCAGAATGCGGTTTTCCCTGCAAATCCGGATCCCCTTTCAGGTATGCACTGCTGGCATAAAAAAGTCCTTGTAGAAAAAGCCGGTCCAGACGATAAAATCGGCGATGTTGTTGTAAACACAGATGCCACATTTAAGGTTTATCAGGCATGGAGGGACAGGCTGACAAGACCCGCTCCTGGACCAAACGGTCTGAGAAGACCAAAATGGTTTAAAAGACCGTGGTATCCTCACACAGATAAAGCATACAGAATGACAGGTGAACACGCAGAATAATAAAGGGGGCTTTTGCCCCTTTTTGAGGTAAAGAGATGAACAGCTTAAAGGAAACACAGGCAAGACTAAACATGTACGGCTTGCTATCCAGACTTTTTATAGAGGAGATAGATAAGGATCTTTTGAAGAAAATAAGAGAAAACAGCGATCTACTTGATCTGTTTCCCAGAACAAAAGAATGGAAGCTTTTTTTTAAAAAAGAACCGGAAAAACTTATAGAGGAAGATCTAAATGTTGATTTCACAACCGTTTTTCTTCTAAATGTGTATCCTTACGAATCTGTTTTTATGAATGATCAGGGTTACATAGATCCGTCAGTTACTAATCCAACGCTTATATTTTACAGGGAACATGGATATATGATAGATCTGAATGAAACAAGGGTTTTATCACCAGATCATATAGCTGTTGAGATGGAATTTATGATGACTTTGATAAAGGAAGAACTTGAAGCTCTAAAAAACGAAAAGCAGGTAAAAAATCTGAGGAATATTCAGAAGAAATTCCTTGAGGAACATCTTGCGAACTGGGGAATAATATATCTATTGTCAGCAAAAGATATGGCTGAAACCCCTTTTTATCAGGATGTTTGTGATCTATCCCTTGAATTTATACTCTCTGATCATGAATATCTGTGTGAAGCACTTGAAGAAGAGGTGACCGCTTAACGGGGAGAGTGATATGAATAGAATACAATTTGATTTTAACAATTGTGTTCATGTTTATTTTAAAGATTCAAGCTGCAGAAACTGTATAGATGTTTGTCCTGTTGAAGATGTTTTGTATCAGGAAGATTACAAAATAAAAATAAAAAAAGAAAACTGTGTTTCCTGTGGAGCATGTGTCGGAGTATGTCCATCAGAGGCTTTCTCATTAAAAGGGTTTGATATATACAGCTTTTACAAAAATTTTATCTCCCAGAACACAAATATACTAAGCTGTAAAAAAAATCTTCCCTGCTTATCTGTTTTAAGTACTGAATTTATGATCTCAATGGTTCTTGCAAAGAAGCAGGACATAGTTCTTGATACGGGACACTGCAGTGACTGTTTTGTAGGATCTTTGATCCATACCATCAAAAAAAATTTGGATGAGGCAAACTACTTTCTTGAAAAGTTAGGGGTTGAAAACAGAGTTGTCTCTCAGGAGATCTCCCTGAAACAAGAAGGGATAGAAAACAAAAGAAGAGATTTCCTGAAAAATTTCGGTAAGGCGGCAGCAGGTGTAACATTCTGGGCTCTAATGCCCGGAATTTCTTCTTTTGAGGAAAAAGAGGAAAAAATAAAAAATATTGTAAGTGAAAAAGTAAACATCACAAAAAGAAAAGCCCTTTTAGAAAATCTAAAAAATTTAGATATTGACCTTTCCCAGATAGATATTGAGACTGAAAATATTTCATTTACATCTGAAAAATGGATTGATAACTCTGTATGTACAAACTGCTCGGTGTGTTACAACATATGTCCGACAGGAGCTCTTAAATCAGGGGAGGAAAGGCTCAAGATACTTTTTGAACCAAAACTGTGTATAAAATGCAGAGTCTGTCATGAGGTCTGTCCGGAAAACTGCCTCCACCTAAAGAATAAACTGAACTTGAATACCTTCTTGAACGATACAGAAATACTTGCTGAACATGTGATGATTCCCTGTGAAGAGTGTATGGTTCCTTTTTCTTACAAAGGAGATACAACATTATGTCCAAGATGTAGGGAGTTGGAACAGGAAATAAAAGATCTTTTAAAAATAGGGGAGTAAGTTAGTATTTGACAACTTAATAATTATGATGGTTTTTTATTCTAAATATAAAAAATATATTAATTCTTAATAACACAGGAGGTTAGCGGTATGAGAAAGGTGGCAGGTTCGGTGGCATTGGCTACGGCAGTTTTGACAACAGGAGCCTTTGCTACAAACGGCGATAATATGATTGGTGTATCACCGGCTTCCAGAGCTATGGGTGGACTTGGAACAGGTATCTGTCTTGAACCAACAGACTCAATATTTAGAAATCCAGGTTGGCTCGGAAGACAAAAAGGATTTAACGTCAGTTTTGGTGGAATCCTTTTTATGCCTCATGTGAAAGGTAGATACAAAGGAAGCGCTTTTGGAGATACAGGATATCAATCTTCTGACGCAGATACATTCACAATTCCTGAGATAGCCATTACAAACCAGATAAATGATAAAGTAGTCATAGGAATAGGTGCGTACGGAGTTTCTGGAATGGGTGTTGATTACAGAGATAAAGACCCAAGGCTTGCAAAAATGCATACAACACTTCAGTTTATGAGAATTGTTCCGGCTGTTGGATATAAAGTTAACGATAGGCTTGCGATAGGTGGAGCTCTGCATCTTGCATGGGGTTCCCTTGATATGGGTGCGATCATGTCTGCTGATACAAATGGAAATCTGGCCGATGGCCTTGAAATGCAGTGGAATGCTGGTGGAGGTCAATCACAGGCATATGGAATCGGAGCTTCTCTGGGAATAAACTTTAAGCCTGTAGATAATATCTGTCTTGGTGCTTATTACCAATCAGGTGTCAAAATGAAATATAAAAATGTTTTTGATACAAATGGGGATGGTAATTTTGAGGATCTCAAACTTGAACAACCTCAGGAAGCCTCTGTAGGAATTGGATATAGACCTATAGAAGAACTGAAAGTAGGTTTTGACATAAGATGGATAAACTGGTCAGACGCAGATGGTTATAAGCAGTTCAAATGGAAAGATCAGTGGGTTTTTGCTGTTGGAGGAGAATACAAGGTAACACCAAGGCTCGCTTTAAGGGCAGGTTATAACTATGGAAAATCCCCAATAAGAGAAAAGAATGTTACAACGTCAAATCTAAATACTATCCCTGATTTTGCTCAGCCTTTCCCTGATTATGATGTTGAGTGGTTTAACCTTGTAGGTTTTCCAGCAATAGCTGAGCAGCACATAACCCTTGGTTTTGGTTATCAGTTTACAGAACATTTCACTCTGAATATGTCTTATGTCCATGCATTTGAGAAAAAAGTTGAAACAATAGGAACAAAATGTTATGCAAACAATCCGGCAAGTTGTGAGTCAGCAACAACAGGTGCTAAAAACGCCCAGGACTCAATAGGCGTTTCCCTTGACTGGAGCTTTTAATTAGATCACAGGGGCTTTATGCCCCTTTCTTAAATATCATTTCCTGGAGGATAAAAATGAAAAGAGTAGGGGCATTTCTGTTTGTTTTATTCAGCTTTGGATATACTTTTGCGATTCCAAAGTTTATGGATCCTGAATATACAAAAGAGTTCTGTGATCTTTGGAACAAGACTCCAGAACTAACAGAAGGTCTTTCAAAATGGTCTAAAAAAACAGGAAATAAAGGTTATAGGATAATAAGATTTTACAGACAGGACTGTGGAGGTGTGGAAAAGGCTGTTGAAGTCCAGATAGCTCCAAAGGACGGTAAGGCTCTATGTATTTATGGCGGAAAAGCAACAGATCAAAAAGCAGATTTTCTGATGTTCGCAACAGATAAAAACTGGAAATCTCTTGCAAAAGGAGAGTTTGGGTTTCTTGGTATGGGAATAATGTCAAAAATGACTTTTGAAGGCTCAAAATGGGAAGCTATGAACAATATGGGTCCATTCAAAGCATTTCTTTTAAACCTCAATAAAGTTCCACAC
>JALTAS010000019.1 GCA_027058925.1 Persephonella sp. | reverse complement strand
CCCTGAAGATGATCCTTACGGCGAAAGGGATATACACCTGTCTGAGCTCTTAAGATAGATAGTCTATTTTGCTTTTTTAAATTTATACCCTCCAAAAACAATTGCCATGTCTCCTTCTCTCCAAAATATTGTTCTCCAAACCTGATAATAAACATGAAAAGCAACCCAGGCTATTATTATCCACATTGTTATGTGATGCACGACCCTTACTCCCTGTTTTCCACCAAAAACCCATAATGTCCAGTCTGTTCCCACATGCAGTATCCAGGGCCACCATGCACCTATTGAGGAAGCACCGTGGTAAAGCCCCCAGACATACATCTGAAGACCTGTAAACAGCATAAGGAAAAGAAGAAGATGCAAAATCGTAAAGTAAACAGCATTAAAACTGTCTAATTTTGATGAGTCAAAATTTTTCCTTCTGTTTAGGGTAAGGAGGTTTATAACAACCTCAAAAAACTCTTTTATGTTCTGGGCATTTGGTATCAGTTTTTTGACTGGTTTTTCAAATCTGCTGAAAAAGTAAAGGTAAGCAACGGCTATTGATGTAACATCAAGTAGTATCGCAGCTATAAAATGAACCCATCTGTTGTAAGCCATAACATATTTGTAGGCTGCAGCTTCAGCTATCATACTTTGATAAAAAGGGTGGGCTATGTAAAGCCCTGTTATCACGGCTGCGATAATGGAAAAAACATTTATCCAGTGGATTATCCTCATTGTTGCTGTCATTCTTTTCACTTTTTTATACATTGCAGAAACCTCCAACAGGCTCTACCCTGTAAACTCCAAGCTCTTTTCCTTTTGCATCAATAATATGAACAGCACACGCAAGGCATGGATCAAATGAGTGAATCGTTCTGAGTATCTCAAGTGGCTGATCCGGGTTTGACATTGGTATCCCTATCAATGACGCTTCAAAAGCTCCCATCCTGTTTTTATAATCCCTTGGAGATCCGTTCCATGTTGTTGGAACAACAGCCTGATAGTTCTCTACCTTTCCGTCTTTTATCCTTACCCAGTGTCCCAGAGCTCCCCTTGGAGCCTCTGTAAGACCGTATCCTTTTCTCTCTTTTCCTTTTGTCAATCTATCAAAATCGTAATCTGTCCATGTGCTTAAGTCTCCTGATGCAACATTTCTTGAAAGCTCATTTAACCACTCAACCATCGCATCAACCATTATTGCGGTTTCTATAGCTCTTCCCGCAGTTCTTCCTACAGTTGAGAAAAGAACCTCTTTTGGAAATCTCCCTGATTTTAACAGCCAGTCAACATAATGTTTTATCCTGTCATCTCCCCTTGCATATCCTACAATCATCCTTGCAAGTGGACCAACCTCAACCCTGTGATCATTGTATATAGGGGCTTTTATCCATGAGTACTTGCCTTCTGGGTTAACTGTTCCATCTTCTTTGAAGCCTGTATATTTTGGTTTCGTCTGTCCCTGAAATGGGTGTAAAGGCTGATTAACAGAGTATTCATACCAGCTGTGTGTTACATCTTCAGTTATTTTTGACTGATCAAGCTCATGAACTGTAGATAGATCCATATTCAGAACAACTCCCGGAGGGAATAAAAGCTTTCCTTTGTACCACTGGTTATCATCCATCCTGAAATCACCGTAAGCCATATAATTCCCAAGACCTCTACCTATACCCTTAAGGGCTTCATCTGCATAAACGCTACCTGCCATCAACAGATCAGGAAGGTAAGCCCTGTATATAAACTCCCTTGCTTTTCTCAGCAGATCCCCAAACTGTCCCAGACGGGTTGGGTTTTTTATATCCTGAACACATGTAACACCGCCAACAACAAGAGATTGGGGATGTGGGTTTTTACCACCTAAAATAGCCATAAGCTTTGCCATCTCCCTCTGCATATCAAGGGCGTCAAGATAATGGGATACAGCAACAAGGTTCTGCTCAGGAGAAAGCTTGTAAGATCTATTTCCCCAGTATGCATTTGCAAAAGGTCCAAGCCTTCCTGCTTTAACAAATTTTTTCAGTCTTTCCTGAACAGCTCTGTATGTACCTTCTCCAGCATTCCACGGCTGCAGTTTTTCTCCTGTTTTTGGATCTGTCAGTTTGTTAGCCCATTTTTTTGCTTCCTCTGATGCTTTCCTTGGATCAGCTTTAAGGGCAGAAACTATATCAACCCAGTCAAGTGCATGTAGATGATAAAAATGAACTGTGTGGTCATGGATAAAAAGTGATCCCTGTATCAGATTTCTTACAAGCCTTGCGTTTTTTGGGGGAAGAATGCCAAGGGCATGTTCAACAGTCTGTGTGCTTGTGTAGTAGTGGGTTCCGGTACATACACCGCATATTCTCATCGCAAGAAGGGGAACATCTCTTGGATCTCTACCTTTCATTATTATCTCTATACCCCTGAACATTGTTGCACAGCTATAAGCATCAACGATAACATTGTTGTCATCAAGTATAGCCTCTATTCTTAAATGACCTTCAATCCTTGTTATTGGATCTACAACAACATGCTTTCCCATATCTTAACCCTCCTTACTCTTCCTCTTTGGTTTCTTCTCTTTTGCCTGCCATTGCACTTAAAACAGCATGTATTCCTATTCCTATAACTGTTGCAGTTAAAATTCCAAGACCAAACTGGTCAACAGTTGATTCTACACCCCTTCCTGCAGGGGGCTGTATAGGTGAATCTGCTATAGGTCTTTCTGTTGCATAAACATCCCAGAAGTTAGGCTCTGAACATCCGATACATCCTCTGCCAACGCCTATTGGCCAGTTTGTTCCTTCGTTGTACCTCACTATTGAGCAGTTGTTGAATGTGAAAGGTCCTTTACACCCCATTTTGTAAAGGCAGAAGTTGTTTTTTGCACCAAAATCTCCCCATTCTTCAACAAACTCTCCTGCATCAAAATGAGCCCTTCTTTCACAGTTGTCATGAATTCTGTATCCGAAGGCAAATTTTGGTCTCAAAAGTGAGTCAAGCTCTGGTATCTCTCCTGTAAGGATATAATGGATAACAACACCTGTTATGTTTGCAGGGTTTGCAGGACATGCTGGGATATTTATTATAGGTTTTCCTTTTACTATATCCATCACTCCCACAGCACCTGTAGGGTTTGGGTGAGCCGCTGGAGCACCTCCAAAAGATGCACATGCCCCGACAGCAATAACAGCGGCAGAATGTTCAGCAAGATATTTCACATGCTCAACACCATTTTTAGGATGTCTTCCTATGGTAAACGCTTCAGGCATGCCTGCAGGTATTGATCCTTCAACAAAAAGAAGATATTTTCCATCAAAATCTTTTACAGCTTTTTCAAGATTTTCTTCAGCCTGATCCCCTGCTGCAGCCATTATTACTTCCTGATACTCAACAGAAAGATAATCCAGGATAAGTTCATCAACAGTTGGAGAATAGCTTCTGAGGAGTGCCTCTGTATTTCCTGCACAGTCCTGTATATTTATCCAGATGATCGGAACTCTGTTCATCACTTCTGCAGCCTGTGCAACAAGAGGTTCAAATTGAGGTGGAAGCATTAAGAGAGCTGTTGTTGCAGAAACCCATTTTAGAAAATCCCTCCTTGTTAACTCCCATACCTTAAGGTATTCCTCAAACTTGAGCTCGGTTTCTGTGATTGGCTTTGACGATCTCAGTTCATTCAGTCTTTTTTCCATTTTTCTGTAGAGATCCCTGTAGTAATCCTCTCCCCTGTTTGTGTTTATAAAGTTTGTTGGTTTTGAGAACAATGCTCTAAGGTGTTCCCTTTCTGAAATATTCATGATCCCCTCCATTTTAAGGGTTTTATATTAAGGTGACTTTTTACATACTTATTGGCAATTAAATCTTTTAAACTATACTTCTCAAGGAAGATTTCATCTTAAGGTAGCTTATCCATTTATCAACACCTTCACCTGTTTTTGTAGATATCTGGATTATGTCTATCTTTGGATTGAGCCTTCTTGCCTCATAAGCAACTTTTTCCGTATCAAAATCAAAGTAAGGAAGAAGATCAACCTTCGTTATCAAAAGAAGGTCTGCAGATCTGAACATAACAGGATATTTTGCAGGTTTGTCGTCCCCTTCAGGAACTGAAAGAAGAACAACATTGATATGGGTTCCTATATCGTAAGATGCAGGACAGACAAGGTTTCCAACATTTTCAACAAAGACAATATCAAGACTTTCTAAGGGAAGGTGGTGAATACCCTCATGAACCATAAACGCATCAAGATGGCATGCCTGACCTGTTGTTATCTGGTATGCAGGGGCGCCTTTTGATTTTATTCTTTCGGCATCTTTATCTGTCTCAAGATCACCTTCTATAACGCCTATTTTTAGCTGATCTGATAGGGTTTCTATCGTTTTCTCAAGGAGGGTTGTTTTTCCAGCTCCCGGTGAACTCATAAGATTTATAGCAAGAATACCGTATTTATCAAAATGCTTCCTGTTGCTTTCTGCCTGTTTGTCGTTCTGATCAAGTATCTTTGTAAGAACCTCAACAGTCTTTTTATCCTCAATGGTTGGGTTTTTGTGGTGGTGAGGTTCATGTTTATGGTCGTGGGATTGAGCATCTGTTATAGAACATCCGCAGTCTTTACACATTTCACCCTCCTTTTTCATAAATATAAGGGTGGATTTCTCATATTTCCAGTTTTGATGTTTTTGTCAGTTTTGCAAACTTAACCCCTTTTAGACCTGCTATTTTTACAGATATACTTTCTATATCTGAAGGCTTTCCCTTTATTATTATCGTTTCCAGACAGTTGTTGTGGTCAAGATGAACATGGGTTGTACACATTATGTTTATATATTTAGAATGCTGAAGATTTATCATCTTCTGGGTAAGCTCTCTCTGGTGGTGGTCGTAGATAACTGTTAAGACACCTACAACCTCGTTTTGATCATCTGACCATCTATCACTGACTATCATCTCCCTTACAAGATCCCTTACAAACTCTGATCTTGATGAATAGCCTCTTTTTATCAGATTTTTATCAATATAGTCTAAAAGTTCTTCAGGTATTGTTATGCTAAACCTAACAAGCTTATCTCCCATATCCCTCTCCTTTCCGGTAATAACCGATAAAATGTCTGTGTATTAGATTTGCCCTTTTTAAAAGATCTTTATCAGAAAGTAAACTTTTCATATCCCCATCATAAAGAACTTTGTGGTCTTTACCTAAAACAACAGCTCTTTTTCCAAGATGATCAGCAGTGTAAAGGTTGTGTGTTGTTGTGATTATAGTTTTATCAAGCCCAGACAAAAACTCAACAAGCCAGTCTGTTGATGCAGGATCAAGGTTAGCTGTTGGTTCATCAAGGAGAAGAACTTCAGGTTCTAAAACAAGCAGTGAGGCAAGGCAGACCTTCTGTTTTTCTCCACCACTCAGATCAAATGGAGATCTACTTAAAAGATGATCTATCCTTAACCTTTCTGCCCAGTTTTTTATCCTGTCTTTGTCTTCAATTCCAAGCTGTCTCAGTCCAAATGCTATCTCATCATAAACTGTTGGATTAAAAAGCATGCTGTCAGGGTTTTGGAAAAGAAGAACAACCTCTTTTCTGAAACTTTTTGCAAAATTTTTATCCCTGAAAGCCTTTTTTGTTATTTTTTTTCCTTTATAAAAATACTCACCTTTTTCAGGGAATATCATACCGTTTATGACCTTCAGCAGTGTTGATTTCCCGCTCCCGTTAACCCCAAGAATAACAATTTTTTCTCCTTTATTTATGGTCAGATTTATATCCTTCAGGGCATATTTTTCCCCATATTTGTAAGATATATTTTTTAGTTCA
>JALTAS010000018.1 GCA_027058925.1 Persephonella sp. | reverse complement strand
ATGTTTACTTTTTCTTTAAATCTATTTTCAAACTGGACATTTTCAATCTTTACTGTAAAATCTCCTCCTTTAAAATCCTTCCTTTCAACTATCTTTATGTTGTCTGACTGGAAATCTACGAATGATCTTAGCTGGGGCGAAACTTCAACGGTTATCTCGGGAGATATTTTTAGATCTTCAATGATCTTTTTTATCTCTTCTGATACATAATCTGCATTTTCAGGGTTTATGTAAAGATACTCCATTATTTCTTCAAGGACAGAAAGTATCAGCTCATCAACAAAATCAACATGTTTTCTGTACCTGTCTTTTATCTCTTTTAAAAAATCCAATACCTGTTTTTTTATTTCTTCCTGCTTTATTCCAAGCTCTTTTTCTTTCTCCTCTAATGCTTTATTCAGCTTCTGTTCAAACTCTTTTGTCAGAATCTCTTTTACCTCTTCAGCTGCATTTTTATAGCCCTCCTCAAATCCCTTTTCATATGACTGCTGGAGTTTTTCTTCATATTCTTTTTCTAATTTTCTTATCTGTTCCTGATAAAACTTTTCCAGATCTTCTTTTGATAGTTCTTTTGAATCAGGCCTGTTTAAAGATCTGCCAAAATCTTCAAGATCAAGGTCTGGCATTTTACTTACCTTCTTCTTTCAACCATTTACTAACAAGATCAGCGATAAGTTCAGGGGATTCCTCTGCTATCTCAATAAGCTTCTGGAAAGCTGGCTCCTTTTCAAGTCTGTATTCTTCTCCTTTTTCATGCATAGCATAGACGCCTGCTGCCATTTCTGGGGTAACTCCGGGAGGCAAAACCATCTCTTCTTTTTTCTTCTTTTTTAATGTTTTCAATACCATAAAAATAGCAACCATCAATATAAGGAAAACAAGAAAAGCAATTCCTCCTATTAATATATAGTTCTGCACAGGTGGTTTCTCTTTTATTTTTTCAGGTTTTACCTCAAATGGGACGCTGACTACAGTAATCTGATCTCCCCTTTTTGGATCATAGCCTATAGCACTTTTTATCAAAGATTCGTATGTTTTGATCTCCTCAGGAGAACGGGGTATAAATTTGTATGAAACATTTCCTTCTTTGTCAACCTGTTTTTCATATTTTCCATCTATAAGAACTCCTACGCTCAGCCTTTTTATTTTGAACACATTTTTATTTGTGCTTATGTAACTTTTTGAAACCTCATAATTTTTTGTCTGATCTTTCTTTGTGTTATTTCTTGAAACAACAGTTTGGGATCCCTGCATTACAGGGGGAACATTTGTAGGCGTTCCTGGAGGTGTTACAGCAGGGGTTTCTGTCTCCTGTATTTTTTCCTGTATTTTCCTTTCACTTACAACCGCAACCTTATCAGGATCTACAATCTCATCTTTTTGCTGAACCTTTCCTATTTCAAGTTCCACAGATGCCCTAACAACGACTTTGTCAGATCCAAGGGCTTTTGCTAACATTGACTGGATATTTCTCTCTATCTGTCTTTCAAGCTTTTTCTTAAGCTGAACCGTTTTATCTGTTGCAGCAAGCTGTGATTCCTCATCAAGCAGATCAGAAAGCACTCTTCCTCTGTTATCAACAACAGTTACATTATCTTTCTTGAGCCTTGGAACAGCATGAGAAATAAGAAAAACGACAGCCTTTACTTGCTCTTTTGAAAGATCTTTACCAGGCCAGAGTTTGAGAACAACAGATGCTTTTGGCTCCTCCTCTTCTCTTACAAATATTGATTCTTTTGGAAGTGCTATGTTAACTCTCACATCCTGAACAGGATCAAGCTGTCTTATTGTTCTTGCAAGTTCTCCTTCTAATGCTCTTAAGTAATTAACATTCTCCTGAAACTGAGTTATACCCATTTTTGGCTCTTCAAAAATCTCAAAACCAACAGTCTGGCTTGAGGGCAGACCTTTGGCTGCAAGCTTTAATCTTATTTCATGGACTTTGTCTTTAGGAACCATTATGATACTTCCGTTTCCTTCCACTTTGTAAGGGATGTTTTCCTCTTGGAGAACGGTTAATATTCTGCCTGCATCATCTGGAGATAGATTTGTATATAAAACTCCGTAGTTTACAGATGTTGTCGTTTTGTATGCCACATATCCAAGAATGGATATAAGCAAAAGACCTGCAGTTAATAAGGCAATGTTCTTTGGGGTTGCGTACTTTTTCCCTAAGTTTAAAGCTTTTTCTTTAATACTGTTTATGTCCAAATTTTATACCTGCATTCTCATTATTTCCTGGTAGCTTTCAAGAGCTTTGTTTCTTATCTCAGTTATCAACCTTAATGATATATCAGATTTTGCGATCTGGTACATCAGGTTTTCAAGGTTTTCCACCTTTCCTTCTGCTATTAGTTTTTCTGCCTGCTTGGCATTCTTTAGATCTTTGTTAACATCTGCAACAAACTCTTGAAGAAGTTCACCGAATGATCCATGTTCTTTTTGCTCTTTTTTCTGTGTCGTAAGCTGTCCAAAATCCTGAAGTCCTTCAATCCTCATTTTACCACCACCTTATTTAGACTTTTATTAATTCAAGACTTTTTATAAGCATATCCTTGTGGGTGTTAAATGCTGTCAGATTTGCCTCATAAGTTCTGATTGCAGACATCATATCAACCATCTCTCTCAAAGGATCAACATTTGGAAGCCTGACGTAACCGTCTGGACCAGCATCAGGATGTTTAGGATCGTATTTCATTTTGTATGGGGTGGGGTCAGGTATTACCTTTGCAACTCTAACCTGATAAACCCCTGATTCTCTGTCCAAAACAGCCTGAAAAACAGGTACTTTTCTACTGTAAGGCTGTCCGTTTTCAGCTCTTGTTGAGTTAATATTTGCAAGGTTTGATGAAGATATATCTATCCTTATTCTCTGGGCTGCCATACCTGTTACAGTTGTTTCAAGACCTTTGAATATCATATTAACCTCCCTTATCTACCTGAGATAGCATATTTCAGCTTTGCCATCTCTTTTTTCATTGATTCAAGAAGAGTTTTGTACATTATTGAGCTCTCTGCAAGTTTAGCAAGTTCTTCTTCAACATTCACCTTATTCTGATCATAACCAACAAAGTTTTTTGTGTAAAATTTCTCAATCTTTATCTTTTTTTCCGGAAATGGATCTAAATGTTTAGGATTTGTTCTTTTTAACTTTACCTGCTGGGTTAAAATCTTCTCAAACTTCAGATCAACAGGTTTATAAAAAGGCGTGTCTGCATTTGCTATATTTCCCTGTATAACCTTTGTTCTTTCAAGAAAAAATGATGCTTTTTCTTCAAGAATCTCTATATGTGAAAAAAGCTCGTTCATTTTTTTATACCTCTTATCACTTGATAATCTTCATAAATATTTCTTGCTACTATGCTCCACTCTGTATTACAACCCCTTATTCTATTTGTAAACCTATCCGCAAGTTTATTTTTCCCTGTTCTAATAGAGGCTATTACTACCCAGCTATTAACATCACAATCTTTTTTAAGTTTTTCGGATAGTGGAATTAATATCTTTAAAGCTTTATCGTACATTCTGTTCTCAAAAAGAAGATAAACGAACTTCCTTAGAAAAATTTTTCCTAAGGTTTCTTTTGTGTAGTAATCTGGAAAATCTTTTTTAACCTGTTCAATGAAAAGGAAAGCTCTTTCTATATCACTTGTTTCTGCATAAACAAAGGCCTCAAGAAGATTTCTCTCCACAGTTTTTTCTGTGCAATACGTATTTAGATCAATAGCAAGCCTGGTATTTATCTTTTTCAGGAATATATAATCTTTTGTCAGTATGATATGATACTGACAGTTTTTATTTCTTACCCTGCTCAAAACCTTTAGGGATTTTTTATAGTTACCAAAATTGAGATAAGCATCTGCCAGAAGCAGATAAGACCTGTCATCTCTCCATTTTTCCGTAAAAAATTTCGCTATACTAAGAGCTATATCATACTTACCACACTGTTTTAAACCGTTATAAAAAAACTCTATAGTATCTCTGTCAAAAACTTCAAAGAAAAATTTTTTGTTTGAGACGAACAGCTTGCATACTCTAAAACTGGCAAGTTTTTTTATCTCGGATTTCCATAGATTGTTCAAAAGTTCTTTATGTTCATACTTTAATCTGCTCACATTTACAAGCGAAAGCTCCCATGTCAGTTTGTCAAATAACTTTTCAGATTTAGTATTCAGCACTAAAAACCCAAAATCTGCAAGGGCGAAAAAACCAACATAGTTGTTCCTATTTGATACGAGAGTTTTCAAAACAAATGGGAGGGGCTCTTTAAAATCTTCATCTTTTGAAACTAAAAGTCTTGCAAGTATCTCTTTATCTTTTCTGCTTAAAGCTATCAGTTTAAGTTTTGATACTGTTGCCTCCTTGGATTTAGGGTATTTCTTCAAGAGCCTGTAGAAATAATTAAAGGCGAGGATTTTATCCCCTTTTTTTAAAGCAATATCTCCAAGTCTCAAAAGAGATTTTCTTATTACAGATTCATCCTTCACTATGCTTATTATTCTTCTAAAAATCTGCTTTGCAAAATCATACTTTCCAAGCCTGTATGCGTTTTCTCCAACAATCAGATAATATTCAGGATTCTGTATAAGGTACTCCTCATAACTTTTGTATACCGGTAAAAGATACTTTATCGCCTGTTTATAATTTCCCTTTCTAAACTCAACAAGACCTTTGACGAACTCAAACTCTTTTTTCTCTTTTTCTGAAAGTCGCTCAAGATTAACAAGAACAATATACCTTGTTACTATATCCATCTTTTTTAGCCAGGCAGCTGTTCTGAGAATTGCAACAACAGTTTTAAACTGCTTCTTATGATCATCAGCTTTTGAAAAAGCCATTTTATAAGAAGCCATAGCCATCTCATACATAAATAGGTTTTCATATATATTTCCCTTAACATAGTAAAATTCCCAGTTGAAAGGATTTTTAACCGAGTAAGAATATGTGTTCAGATAGTACATCGCTTTCTGGAGGAACTCTTTTAATCCTGTTTTTACTCCAAGGTGGAGATAGATCTTGGCTGTAAGAAAAAGAGCTTTTCCGTATAATGGGTTATTTCTGTCTGAGAGGATTTTTGTAAGTATGTTAAGAGATGAGTAGTAGGAGCCTGCTTTGTACATCCTGACAGCAAGTTCGTATTTTTCTTTTAGGGTTTCTATCTCTTTCTTTGAGTAGATTTTTTTGTCTGCATTACCTGATTTTTCTAAACTTTGTCCTGAGAAAGAAAAACCGAAGATTAAGATCAGTATTAACACAAAAAGATTAAGCCTTAACATTTATTTCTCTGTATGATCCTCTATTTTTTTCAAGCCTTTTCAGATCGGACGAATAACTTATTTCTCTGTTTTTGGTTTTTATTTTCAAAAAATAATTTTCAATACCACTGTCCTGTATTATGTGGGAGATCTCATCTCTGATAGTGTGGAGAGATTGATTTGTTAAGTTTTGGATCATCAGAACAAGATTCATTTTGCTTCCTGTGTACCTTGCCATCAGATTAATCTCTCCAAGCTTTAGATTAAAGGTAAGGGTTCTGCTGAATATGTTATTATGATTTGAATCCTGTGTATTGTGTTCTTTTTGTGTATGATGATCAGATCTTCCTGAAAACTCTGTATCTGTGTTTAAGGATCTGCTTATTACTGTATTTTGTACAGGGTTGTTATGTTCTGTTTTATTACTTTTTTCCGCTTTCTTGTTTGGTACATCTAATATCTCAGGTACAATATTGTTACGGTCAGTTTTTTCTATCTGCTGACTGGAATTTTCTAAAGATAGTTTTT
>JALTAS010000017.1 GCA_027058925.1 Persephonella sp. | reverse complement strand
TAAACAGGACAGGGTGAGTCCACGCAGCATTTGACCCTGCAAAGATAAAAGCGTCAGCATCATCTATGTCCTCATAACTTCCAGGAGGACCGTCAGAACCGAACGCCATCTTATAGCCCATAACAGCCGATGCCATGCACAGCCTTGAGTTTGCGTCTATGTTATTGGTTCTGACAAAACCTTTAACAAATTTGTTTATTACATAGCTATCTTCTGTTGTGAGCTGTCCTGAAATATAAAAATAGTTCTGGTCGGGTTTGTTCTGTCTTAGTTTTGATGCTATTATCTCAAAGGCTTCTCCCCAGCTTATTTTTCTGAACTGGTCTTTTTTGTTTTCTCTGTAAAGTGGAGCTGGAATTCTGCCGATGTTCATTACCTTTGGGTATGGTATCGGCTTAAGGCACAGATCTCCCTTTGTAGCAGGATGATTTCTATCCCCCCTTACTTTTATCCTACCTTTTTTATCCTTAAAAATCTCAAGACCACATCCTACACCACAGTATGGACACTGTGCTGTGGCCAGTATTTCCTCCATCTTGTTACTCCTCAATTGGTTTGTTTATCTCCTTTCCGTAAGCCCTCCATAAAACTGCAGATATAAATATCGCGGTCATAGACAGCATTACATACACTATAAAACCTTTGGAGTATCCCAGTATTCCGTGTGTCTCAACAAACAGTCCTAAGATTGGAGGAACAACAAATCCCCCAAAAGCACCCAAACCTCCTACCCAACCGGCAGCTCCACCTGTAGCATGGGGAACATACTTGGGAACAAGCTTAAAAACAGCTCCATTGGATATTCCCATACCTGCTCCCATTAGTATTTCTCCTGCAAGGGATATGCTGAAATTTGTATTTCCCCCTGTCATTATCACAACAGCCCCAACAAGAACCATAAAGAATGCTATTATTGATACAAGCTCTCCTCCTATTTTGTCAGAAATCCAGCCTCCAAATATCCTTATTACAGATGCAAGAAGGGAAAAACCAAAAGCCATCAGAAGACCGGCATGTCTAACTTCCATGTCGTAAGACTGAACCCAAAACACTATAAACCAGCCTGTAAGGGCTAAAAAACCTCCAAAAGATACAAAATAAAGGGCTACCAGTGCCCATGTTTCTATATGCCTTGCTGAATTTTTTAAAGACTCTATCAAACTTCCCGTAGGTATAAGTTCCTGTCCAAGCTCTTTTGCTTTTTTTATAGCCTCTTCCCTTGGAACTCCGGCTTTTATGAGCTGGAAGTATGGGGCATCTTTAGCAAAAATTATATAAATAACTGTTCCGACCAAAAGAAACCCAAACCACAGAATGTAAGATGTCGTGAGGCCTATTTCCTTGAGTGCAAACGGAAGTATCATTCCGAATATTCCCGGTGCAAGATTTCCAACACCAGCATAAACACCAAGAGCAAATCCCTGCTTACTTTCAGGGAACCAGTATGCTGTCTGGGCTATACCTACAGAAAATGTTGCTATACCGCATCCACTTAAAAAACCAAAAAAGAGTATAAGCCAGTACATCCATGGTTCAAGATCAGGATAGTAAAGGTATAAAAGGGTTGAGAGTCCAGCCATACCTATTACAGATAATGTTAAAAGTGTGGCAAGGGGTATTTTTCCACCAACCTTATCAACCCAGGCTGCAAAAGGTATTCTAAGAAGAGAACCGGTCAGATTAGGTGCTGCGATTAAAAGACCGAGTAAAAAACCTGATAACCCTAATATCTCTTTAAGGTTTTTTGCAACAGGTCCATAAAGGGAGACTGCAGCAAACCCTATAAAAAATCCAAATGTTGCCATAATAAGCCCTATCTGAGGGCTTCCCTTCACCTCAAAATCTTTCATCCTCTTTGCACCTCTATAAATTCTTTAGATCTTCTTCTATCTCTGTGAAAACCTTGTATCTTTTCTTAGGATCTTTTGAGATCATTTTTATAACAACTGTTTCTAAAGATTTTGGTATGTCAGAAAAGTTTGACGGTTTATCAGGCTGGAGCTGATCGTAAATCTCCAGAATGTTAGGTCTTGTGTAAGGATTTTTCCCTGTTATCTGTCTGTAAAGCTGAAAACCGTATCCGAAAATCTCTTCTTCCTCTGAGAACCTTCCAAGGACAAGATCATTTATCTCAACTCTGTAGTCTAATCCTTTTTCTTTCATCAGGTTGTTAAAAACCATTAAAAACCTTACTGCTTCCTTTGAAAGCCTTTTTAAAACCCTTCTGTAAAAATCCTCAAAAGTTTCTTTCTTTTTTTTCAGTCTTGAGTATTCTTCTACAAGCTCACTAACATAAAACTTGACCTTTTCAAGGGGAAGGTTTTTTATAAGAAGCTTTCCTTCCTCGCTTTCTCCCGTTATAGTTCCCCCTATGTGCATATCTACACCTAAAACAGGCTGTCTGTTCATCCTGAACTTAACCCCCACAAAACCAATATCCCCAAAACCGTGGATACCGCAGCCCTTCTGACATGCAGACCAGTACATCCTTACTTTTCCTTCAAGATCAGGAAATTTTTCTGTCAGGTATCTGGCTGTTTCTATCGCATCAGGTTTGTTGGGAATAACACCAAAAGGACAGTGCTCTGTTCCTGCACAGGCTATAAGGTCTGAGAAAAAGATAGAGTCTTTATTTTTGTATTTTTTGAAAACAGGTTGAGATAGGGCTTTTTGTAGATTTTCCTCCGGAATACCTATTATATACAGGTTTTGTTCAACTGTAAGCCTCAGTTCTCCACTGCCGTACTCTTTTGAAATTTCTGCAGCCTCTATTACTGCCGAACCTGAAAAGATACCGGACGGGACAACCATGTGAAGGGCAAAGGTCCCGTCCTTTAACTGAACCTTTCCTGTTTTGTCTCCCCCTCTAACAGGAGTTTGTGTTATTCCTGCTCTCTCAAACCCCCTTCCTCCCTCTATCTCAACAGCTTTAATAAGCTCATCAATACCTACAGCATCTATCAGATATTTCAGCCTGTTTTTATTCCTGCTGTCTTTGAAACCATATTTTTTGAAAACCTTTCCAAGAGCTTCAAAAAAGGAGGGGACTTCGTCCCCCAGTAAAAACACATCGGCAGGCCTAGCAACAGCTCCAACCTTCCCTCCCAGGAAAACGTTGAAGCCGAAAATTCCGTCTTTTTCAGCAAGAACAAAACAAAGATCATGACCGTAAACATTACACCTGTTTGAGAAACTACCTGATATGGAGATGTTAAACTTCCTTGGAAGTTTGCACACCCATTCTTCTTTTTTCAGGAAGATATCCTGCATCTTCAGAAGTATTTCCCATGTCTGGATCACATTATCAAAAGCGACGCCGTCTAACGGATCCTGAACAATGTTCCGAAAGTTGTCAACACCTGTCTGAAATGTTGTTATTCCTACACTCTCAAGTTCTTTTAAAATATGCGGTATGTCCTCTATTTTTATGTACCTGAGCTCAACCTGCATTCTTGTTGTGAGGTCTATGTAATCATTCCCATACTCCTTAGCCACCTGTCCTATCTTTACAGCCTGCCTATAAGAAAGCCTTCCACCGGGTATTCTAACCCTTATCATGAACCTCTCAGGTGTGGCAGGTCTGTAGAAAATCCCGAAGCATTTAAAAAAGTAATTAAGATCATGTTCAGGTATTGATGAAAAACCCTTTTCTGCATAATACTCAAGCTTCTCCCACGCCTCCTGAGGGGAGTGTTCCTGTTTTAAAAGCTCTATCTTATTTATCCTTTTGTTCCTTTCCTGACGGATCTTTTTCAGCTTTTCCATTCTTTACCTTTTTGCTTTTTTTTGAAAGTAGTTATCAATAACCATGCCAAAAAGATTTAAAGCTACAAAACATTGAAAATAAGGCTTTCAGAAGGATTTTGTAGTAAAATCAAAAGGATAAATAAAAAATCTTTCACAAATTTTGTGCATTGAGAGGATAAAATGATTGAATTTTTAAAGAAAGTTGGAGCAGGAAAAAAGAGATTTAAAGATCTGACAAGAGAAGAGGCTTATGATGCTGAAAAGATGATAATAGAAGGAAAAGCAACAGATATACAGACAGGGGCTTTCTGGTCTGCACAGAGGATAAAGTACGCCTCTGTAGAGGAGTTGAAGGGCTTTCTGGATCTTCACAGAGAATATGCAACATTTATAGATACGGATATTAAACCTATTGACATAGCAATAAACTACGACGGTAAAGACAGATCGGTTCATATACTACCTGCATCAATTTTTATATCTGCAGGTGCAGGAATATACCTGTCTGGACATGGGGCTGAAAATGTTCCCTCAAAATACGGGATAACATACCACCAGATACTTGAAAAAATGGGGGCAAAAAACCCAAAAAAAATAGACACAGTTAAGAAACTCCTTGAAAAAACAGGTTTTGGTTTTGCACACCAGTGGTTATTTGCACAAAAATTGTTCAATATCTTGCCAAAGAGAAGGGAGTTTGGTCTTAGAACATACCATAACACTATGGAAAGAATGTTAAACCCATTTAAAACAGACAGGATCATAACAGGGGTGTCCCACCCTCCGTACACACAGAAATATACAGAGCTTGCAAAACACGTAGGCATTGAAAGAATAACAGTTTTTAAATCACTTGAAGGGGGTGTTGAACCATTTCCAAATCATGAAACTGTTATCAACCTGAACGGTAAAAAGATAACGGTTTATCCTGAAAGGATAAAAAAGGAGTTCATACTGAGAAAGGTTTCTCCTGAAGAAAATGGAAAAATATGCCTTTCTATCTTAAAAAATGAGGACAAAGATCACACACCATTTGCACTTTTAACAGCTTCTATTTTGATAATGGGATATGGTCTGACAGACAATATAGATGAAGCCAGACAGATGGCGCAAGATAGTCTGATATCAGGGAAGGCTTACGAAAGGTTTAAAAGATACTGTGAGATATCTATGGAGGAATAAAAAATGAGAATACATTATATTCAGCATGTTCATTTTGAAACACCTGCAAATATATTCAGATGGGCTGAAGAAAGGGATCACAGCATAAAAGGAACAAAACTTTTTCTGAATGAAAAACTCCCTGATATGAAGGAGTTTGATCTTCTGGTGATTATGGGAGGACCTATGGGTGTTTATGATGAGGATAAATTCCCATGGCTTGTTGAAGAAAAGAAATTTATTGAGAAAGCTGTCAAAGAAGGAAAAAAAATACTCGGTATATGTCTGGGAGCACAGCTTATAGCTGATGTCTTAGGTGCAAAGGTTTATAAAAACAGATATAAAGAAATAGGATGGTTTCCTGTTTACAAAACAAAAGATGCTAAAAATTCTGAAGCTTTTAAGGATTTTCCGGAGAGCTTTACGGCATTCCACTGGCATGGGGATACATTTGATATACCAGAGGGGGCACTGCACACGGTAAGAAGCGAAGCATGTGAAAATCAGGCATTTGAGTATGAAGGAAGAATTATTGGCCTGCAGTTTCACCTTGAGACAAACAAAGAAAGTGCACAGGCTCTTATTCAAAACTCTGTGGAAGAACTTATGGAAAAGGGAGATTATATACAATCACCAGAGGAGATGCTCTCAAAAGATCAGAACTTTAAAGAAATTGAAAAGCTTTTAACAAAGATGCTTGACAGGTTTGCCTCAATATGATAACGCCAATAAGCAATTAAAACTTTTTAACCTTTCTAACTGGAATTTTTCAATTAAAGTTGTCTTACCTGTTCTTCTTCCATATATAACCACGAATGAAGACTGTTTTTTCCTGTACTCTCTTTCCAAAATCTCAAGCTCTTTTTCTCTGTTTATAAATCTTATAT
>JALTAS010000016.1 GCA_027058925.1 Persephonella sp. | reverse complement strand
GTATCTGAAAGCCTCCCTGTAATCTGTTTTTCCTGTTTCCCTTTTGAAAATATCTACCCTTAACTTGTCAAAAGAAATTAACTGGATATCAAACTCCTCAGAAAGCTCTTTGTATAACGAGGTTTTTCCACTACCTGAAAGACCTACAGGCATTATCAATATCTTCCTATTTTTATTGTTTGATAAAATATTCTTCAGCAGTTTCATGGCAGGGAAAATATATTCCTTACAAAATTTTTTCAAGGAGTGAAAATGAACAAAGTTATAAGATCTTTAAGGGCTTATCCTATGGAAGAGCTTAACCGGATAAAAGCAGAGTTAAAAGAAAAAGGAATAAAAATATATGATTTTGGAACAGGAGATCCTAAAGAACCTACGGATCCAAAAATCAGAGAGGCTCTGATTGATGCTGTTCCAGAAGTGAGCCAGTATCCTTCCGTTTCCGGCAGAAAAGATCTGAGGAATGAGATATCAAGATGGTTTAAAAAAAGGTTTAGGATTGAGCTTGATCCTGACAGTGAGATAATCCCTTCTAACGGTTCAAAGGAGGCTATATTCCATTTTCCCCTTGTTTTTATAGACATAGATATTCCTGATAAAAAAAGGGTGATATTTGGAACTCCTGGATACCCAGTTTATGAAAGGGGAACCCTTTATGCAGGTGGAGATCCTTTTCCTGTTCAGCTGAAGGAGGAGGAAGGCTTTCTTTTAAGGCTTGACAGAATAGACAGATCTATCCTTGAAGAAACTAAAATTGTATGGATAAATTACCCCCACAACCCTACAGGAGCAACAGCTCCAATCTCATATTTTGAGGATATCTACGGAATATGCAGGGAGTATGACATTATCCTATGTTCAGATGAGTGTTACACGGAGATATATTTTGATAAAAAACCTCCTTCAGCCCTTCAGGTCGGAAAGGAAGGTATTGTTGTATTCCATTCCCTCTCAAAAAGAAGCGGAATGACAGGATACAGGACAGGTTTTGTGGCAGGGGATAAAAAAATTATCTCTGATTACAAAAAAGGAAGAGCTTCTTTCGGTGTTGCAACGCCGGATTTTATTCAGGTAGCTGCAAAAGTAGCCTGGTCTGATGAAGAACATGTAGAAAAAAGAAGAAAAATCTTTATGGAAAAAAGAAAAGTTTTTATAGATTTCTTAAAAAGCATAAACCTTCATTTTCTGCATCCTGAGGCTACATTTTATTTCTGGATAAAAGCTCCTTCTGGGCTGACTGGGGAGGAGTATGCAAAACATCTGCTTAAATATGGTATCGTTGTATCTCCCGGTGTCAATTTCTGCTCAGGTATAGAAATCCTTGAAGATAGATGCAGTTCAGAATACTTCAGAATAGCATTAGTTCCAACTGTTGAAGAATGTAAAGAAGCTGTTAAAGTCTGGGAAAAAGCTCACAAAGATCTTTTATTTTAATGGGCCCGGGAGGACTCGAACCTCCGACCGGACGGTTATGAGCCGTCTGCTCTAACCAACTGAGCTACGGGCCCAAAGGGAGATAATAATATATACCGACAGGTTCACAAAGTCAATACCGTATTATTTTTTTTATGCCTCTTCAACGAATCGTCTGAGATGTTTTGGGAGCTCTGCCTCCATATCCTGTATCTCACCGTCAGAAACATGTCTTTTTATCACCCTGATAACAGCTTTTATAGCTTCTTTGGCATGTTCCTCGTTTCCAAGATCTCTTGCAGCGGTTCTTCTGTCTTCTTCCATAACTGCATGAATAAGATCATCAACATCTTTTATAGATTTGTCAGGAGATTCAACGATCCTCCACCCATCAACGGCTATAGCTTTTATACACATTGGAAGCTGTGCAACAAGATCAAGATACTCTTCAGGTGTTAATCTTTTCCTCAAAGCATGTAAAACAGCCCTCAGTATTCTTCCTGCTCTATCTTTATCCTGAGGAACACCAAGTTCTTCTGCAAGCTCTTTCAGAAAGAGATTTCCTTTCTGGACATACTTTTCAAAATTCATGATGATACCCTCCTTTTTATAATCTGTTAATATAAAAGATATTGTGATTTTTATACCTTTCAATACTATTTTCTTCAAGTTGTGGTATATTACGACTTTATTCAGGCTGATGAGATAAAAACGGTTTTTTTTAGCTTTCTTAATTTCAGTTTTCCATTTTTGATAAGATCTTCTATCCTGTCCAATGTTTTTTTATCAAATACAGACTTTATATCTTCATAGGTGTAGGGTCTTCGCTTAAAAGTCTGAATAATCTCATCTTCAGAAAGGGATATATTTTCATAAATGCTGTCTTTCTCTCTTGTTACAACATTGACATTACACCCTTCAAAAAGGGTTGAGATCTGGATTAACTCTTCATCAGTTAAAGGATAAACATTGTAAGCCGGAGGTCTGTCTATTGTTCCAATATCAATCCTGTCCGGTTTTATCTCTTTAATTACTTTTGAAAGATTTTTGATATTTTTCAGCGAGTCATTAACATTTCTGACGAGAAGGATCTCTATAATCAGCTCTCCTGAAAAGATCTTTCTGAACTGCATTAATCCCTGTATGATATCTTCTACACTTATTCCATCAAGAATTCTGTTAACCTTTTTGAATGTTTTTTGATCCGCAGCATCAAGAGATATTTTTACCATGTCAAATTTTTTTAGAATTTCCTGCTTTTTTTTATCATTGATTGTTGAGCCATTTGAAAGTATCAATGTTTTTGATTTTCCTTTTATTTCATTGAGATTGTTTATCAGTTTTTCAAGATCAGAGTATAATGTAGGTTCCCCATTTGCCGTCACTGTTATCACATCTGGATATCCAAAGTTTTTTATATACTCTTTAATCTGCTCAATGATGATTTCAACATCAGGCTCATTTTTTATTTTTGATACAGGTTTTGCTTTTTTAAGTTCACAGTAAAGACAGTCAAAATTACATGATTTTTCTTCAGGAGAAAGGTCTATACCTAAAGACAGACCAAACCTTCTTGATTTTACCGGTCCGAATATGTATTTCACATTTGCCACCTTTTTTGAATTTGGCGATATTTATATTATAATTCTTTTAAAATTTTTCCAGAGTAATAAAATTTGAAAAAATTATTAGCATTTTTACTGGCTTTAGGGCTGTGTGGGGAAACGCTTGCTGAAGATATTATAGATCCGGAAGATGTTAGCCTGATACTTTCTGTCGCCCTTGATTCTTCAAAAGTTTTGAATGATCCACAATTTTATAGTTCAAAAATAAACTTTTCAATAAAGGTAGATCTTGTAGAGAAATCAATAATTCAGGAAAGGGTGAGATTCTTCAAAGCAAGAGGAATAAGAAGGCTGTCTTTTTATCTTGAGAGGGGGAAAAAATATATACCAACGATAAAAGATATTTTTGAAAAATACGATATTCCTGATGAGTTTATTTTTCTTCCAATCATTGAAAGTCATTTTAACATAAGGGCAAAATCTCCGGCTGGAGCAGCAGGTTTATGGCAGTTTATGCCCCAGACCGCAAGGATGTATGGGCTTACTATAAATAAATGGATTGATGAAAGATACGACGTGGAAAAATCAACAATAGCTGCAGCTCTTTATCTAAAGGATCTGTATGGAATATTTGATGATTGGACTCTAGCACTTGCTAGCTACAACACAGGAGAGGGGGTAATAATAAGGAAGATCAACAAGTATGGAGGTCTTAATTTCTGGGATATAGATGAGTACCTTTCTAAGGAAACAAGAAATTATGTTCCCAACTTTCTTGCTTCTGTGGTTGTTGTCAGAGAGATACTAAAGAAAGAAAAATTTGATTACTTCCATTCTGAGTTTGATATTCTCAAAGTTAAAAAACCTGTTTCTCTAAGATATATAGCCTCTTTAATAGGAGTTCCTGTAGATAAGCTAAAAGCCATGAACCCCCATCTAAAAAAAGGTGTAACACCCCCTTATGAAGGGGAGTTTAATATATATATTCCTACAGGTTATAAAGAGACTGTGAGGGCAGCCTTAGAAAAATCAAACCTTGAGAAATATCCTGCCCTTGTAGAATATACAGTTAAAAAAGGAGATTCCTTATCAAAAATAGCAAAAAAGTTTGGAACAACTGTATCCTACCTAAAGAAGATAAATGATCTTGAAAACACAGTCATTGTTTCAGGATCAGTTCTTAAAGTTCCCTCTTACATATATGCCTATCCTGACTACTATGATGGTGTCGTAGATCTTTCAGAGGACATTATTTACACACCTAAAGGCATCATATACAAGGTTAAAAAGGGAGATTCTTTAGGAAAAATAGCAAGAAAGTTCAGAGTTTCTATTTCTGCTATAAAAAGATGGAACAGGATAAAAGGATACATATATCCAAATCAGAGAATCGTTATCTATAAAAGGGTGAAATACAGAAATGTAGGGAAATCAACAGTAATAAAGAGGAATATATCATACCTGAAAAAGAAGGTTAAAAAAAGAAAACCAACTTTCAGGTATATCTTTTACAGGGTGAAAAAGGGAGATTCTCTTTTAAAAATATCTAAGATGTACGGTGTTTCTGTAAGCCAGCTGAAAAAGTGGAACAGGTTAAACGGAAATATTATAAGAGTAGGTCAAAAAATAACTATAATTAAGAGAGTAAATGACGGATAATTTAAAAAAAAGACTTAAAAGCTTATTAGAGCCCCATAAGGTTCACCAGAAGTTAGGTGATCTTCTTGAGTTTTTAGAGGATGTTATTGTTCTGATATTGCTTTTACTTCTCTTCCTTCTCAGTATTTACGCCCTTTATGATATATACCTTGGGCTTACAAAAGCAAAAATCAAAGTTTATGACCTTATACCGAAGTTTATTTATCTTTTCATACTTATAGAGCTTTTCAGATTGACTATCGTTTATCTGAAAGAAAGAAGAATAGACACATCTTTAATTGTTAAAACCACTCTTATCGCTGTTTTGAGGGAGATAATAATAAAGGCACCATACTTTAAACCTCTTGATTATGTAGGGATTGGATTCCTAACACTTATTCTTGCACTGATGTATTATGTACCAAAATATATATTTGTTTCAGAGGCTGAGTTTGAGCTAAAGAAAAAGCCAACAGGGCTAAAAACAAAAAGAGTTGTAAAAACAAGGAAAAAAGAATAAATTTCCTGTATGAAAAAGATATACGGAGCTGTAGGCTGTTATCCAGAGTATTATGTTTTATCTAAACTGAAAGGAAAGTTTACCATAATCACCCCAGACCAAAAAAGAGCAAAACTTTTCCTCCATGATGGAAATATCCTTGCAGATTATCTGAAAAAAGAGATAAAGATAGTTGAGATCCCTTCAGAAAAAGATCCCCTTGATCTTGAAGCTCAGATAAAAAGAAACTATGCGATTTACAGTCTGCTTTTTGATCAAAAATGTGTAATAGTTCTCCCCAGAGATGCAGAACAAATTCAGGTAAGGGATAGAGAAAGCTTTTTACAGGATCTGATAAGCTTAAAAAAAGGAAAAGAGATAAACAGGGATTATTTTATTGAAAAACTTATAAAAAACGGCTACATAAGAGAAGACAATCCTGAAAATCAGGGAGAGTTCAGTGTTAAAGGTGGTTTTGTATCTGTTTATCTTCCCTTTACAGGTGTTGTTGAGATTGACTTGTTTGGGGATTATGTTGAACAGATTTTTATAAGATCAAAACTTGGAACAAGAAAGCCTGTTGAAAAAATAGATATATTTCCCCTTTATGATTTTCCTGTTATTAATGATGGATTAGACCTTAAGTTTGATAAAACAAGAAGCTGGAAAATATCTGATTACATTAGGAATTTGAAAAGGGTTTATATAGATGTT
>JALTAS010000015.1 GCA_027058925.1 Persephonella sp. | reverse complement strand
AAGCTATACCTCTGTGAAGGAGGTTATCACATTTATGATTTTCTAAATAGATGACTGAATAATTCAAACTCCCTTCCCCCAAAGGTAAAGAAAAATCTACTAATATTTTAGTATATTTTGCAAACTCACACCCTTACCCTCTCCTGCAAATACTTTTTCAAAAATCTGCCTGTATGGGAGTTTGGATTGTTCGCTATCTGTTCCGGTGTTCCTACTGCCACAATCTGACCTCCTCTTTCTCCTCCTTCAGGACCAAGATCTATTATCCAGTCTGCATTTTTTATGACATCAAGGTTGTGCTCAATAACAACAACGGTGTTTCCTTTTTCCACAAGTTTGTTTAAAACCCTTATCAGCTTTTCAACATCGTGGGAATGTAACCCTGTTGTAGGCTCATCAAGAAGATAAAGGGTTCTTCCTGTGTCCCTTTTTGAAAGCTCTCTTGTTAGCTTTATTCTCTGTGCCTCTCCACCTGACAAGGTTGTGGCAGGCTGTCCAAGTTTTATGTAATCAAGACCTACATCGTATAAAACCTGTAGTTTATTTCTTATTGATGGAACATTGTAGAAAAACTCAAGGGCTTCTGCAACAGTCATATCAAGAACATCTGCTATATTTTTCCCCTTGTATTCAACTGATAAGGTTTCCCTGTTATATCTTTTTCCCTGACAGACCTCACATGTAACATAAACATCAGGTAAAAAATGCATCTCTATCTTAACAACACCGTCCCCCTTACATGCCTCACACCTTCCCCCTTTTACGTTAAATGAAAATCTTCCCGGTGTATATCCCCTGATTTTTGCTTCTGGTGTGGCGGCAAAAAGAGCTCTTATATGGTCAAAAACCTTCGTGTATGTTGCAGGGTTTGAACGGGGAGTTCTTCCTATTGGGGACTGATCAACATTTATAACCTTGTCTATATGCTCCCAGCCTTCTATTTTTTTGTGTTTTCCGACATACTCATTCCTGTGGTGAAATCTATTTTTTGAAGCCTGCCACAGAATGTCATAAATAAGGGTTGATTTTCCGCTTCCTGAAACACCTGTAACGGCAGCAAACAGACCAAGTGGTATCTCAACATCTATATTTTTCAGATTATGCTCCGATGCCCCTTTAATCACAAGTTTTTTATCTGGATCAGGTTTTCTCCTTTTTTCAGGAACAGGTATTTTCAGCTTTCCGCTGAGATATTTTCCTGTCAGGGAGTTTTCATTTTCCATTATCTGTTCAGGAGTTCCAACAGCAACGACCTCACCGCCGAAAACTCCGCTTCCGGGACCCATATCTATTATGATGTCTGCCTCTTCTATTGTTTCTGGATCGTGTTCAACAACGATAACGGTGTTATCCAGATCTCTAAGCTCTTTTAATGTGTTAATAAGCTTTGCTGTATCCCTTGGGTGAAGTCCAATAGACGGCTCATCAAGGACATACAGAACACCGCTGAGCTTTGAGCCTATCTGCGTTGCAAGTCTTATTCTTTGAGCCTCTCCTCCTGACAGAGTTGTTGCTGAACGCTCAAGGGTTAGATAGTCAAGTCCCACATTCAGCAGGAAGCCAAGCCTTTCTTTGATCTCTTTTATTATTTTTTCTGCGATAATTCTATCTTTTTGTGACATTGGGGATTTTTCAAAATCTGTAAAGAAATCATAAGCCTGCTGTATGTTCATTCTTACAACATCCCAGATAGATTTTCCGTTTATAAGAACATACAGAGCTTCCCTTCTGAGCCTTGCTCCATGACAGACAGGACAGGTAACCTCCCTTATGTACTTTTCAAGCTCTTCCCGTTGTTTATCGTTGTCAATCTCAAGGTATTTCCTTTCAAGATGTGGAATTATCTCAAGGAGAAGGTCTTCTTTTACCTCTTCTGGAAGGTCTTTGAACTTCGTGTATTTGTTTATTCCGTGGTAGTAGAGGATATCAAAAATCATTCCTTTTATATATTTGAAATAAAAACTGTCTGTTATCCTGAAAGCCTCTATGACTGACCTGTTGTAATCAACAAGGGCATCAACATCTATTTTATGGATAACACCAAGACCTTTACATTCAGGACAGGCTCCGTAAGGACTGTTAAATGAAAAAAGCCTCGGTGAAAGCTCTGCAATAGAAAAACCATGCTCAGGACAGGCAAACTTTTCACTGAAAAGAATATCCTTTCCTTCTGACAGATTGTTTATAACAACAAGACCATCTCCAAGCTTTAAAGCCTGCTCTATACTGTCAACAAGCCTTGTTCTTATGCCTTCTTTTATAACTATTCTGTCAACAACTATCTCTATTGTATGCTTTTTGTTTTTCTCAAGTTTTGGAACATCCTCAACTATGTAGATTTCCCCATTAACCCTAACACGGGGGTATCCCATTCTGTTTATTTTTTCAAAGATATCTTTATGCTCTCCCTTTTTGCCTCTTATGATAGGGGCTAATATCTGAATTTTTGTTCCTTCAGGAAATTTCAAAATCTGGTCTGCTATTTCTTCTGCGGATTGGGAAGCTATCAGGTTATTACATTCTGGACAGTGGGGCTTTCCCACCCTTGCAAATAAAAGCCTCAGATAGTCATAAATCTCTGTTACAGTCCCAACAGTTGAACGGGGATTTTTTGATGTTGTTTTCTGGTCTATGGCGATAGCAGGTGAAAGACCGTCTATGCTGTCAACATCAGGTTTTTCCATCAGTCCCAAAAACTGCCTTGCATAAGCAGAAAGGCTTTCTACATACCTTCTCTGCCCTTCTGCGTATATTGTGTCAAATGCAAGTGATGACTTTCCTGAACCTGATGGTCCCGTTATTACAATCAGTTTATTTTTTGGTATTTCAAGATTAATATTTTTTAGATTGTGCTGTCTTGCCCCGTGAATTATTATCCTATCCATTAAAACCTCCGAAAAGTTCTGAAAATATAAATGATACAATAGGTTATAAAATTTGATCCACAATTAAATAATTTCAATAAGGAGGGATCATGAGGAGATTTATTTTTCTTGGGATTTTAGCTGTTTTTTCATCTTCTTACTCTCTGGATTTTCAATACTCTCTTAAATCTTTTACATGGAAAGAATATGAAGGAGGAAAACAGCTTCTTAAAGAAAGCGGTTTTCTTCATGAGTTTGGTTTTTCACACAGATTTGATGCTGACGTTTTGTATATAAAACCCTACGCTGGAATTGAGATAGGTTCTGTTAACTATGATGGTCAGACCCAGTCAGGAACTCCCGTTAAGTCTGATACAAACTACTGGGGAGTATTAACAAGACTGTGTATAGGTAAAGAAATAGGTTTATTCTTTGGGGAAACAGGTGTTGGATACGATTACTGGAAAAGAAATCTTGAAACCTCATCAGCTATAGGATACACAGAAACATGGAGTCAGTTTTACATCCCTTTAAGAATAGGTATTAAAACAAAAATAAACGACACAAAATTATACGGATTTGGCGAATACAGGATCAATATACAAACAAAAAATGAGCCAAGTATAAACCCTGTAACTTTAAAACCAAAAGGTGATCTTTTTTTAACGATTGGTGGCGGTGTAAAAATAAAAAGAATAAATTTTGAGCTTTCCTACAGCTATGATAGATGGAAGAAATCTGATAAGGAGTACTATGTCTCCGGGGGAAATGTTTATGCTGTATGGCAACCAAAATCAAAAAGAGAGATAATAAGAATTACTGCAGGTTATTCATTCTAAAATACCCATTTTATAAGGAACATAAAGGGTAACGGAAGGATTTTTATTGCGCCTTCTCTCATTGACCAGCGTTTATCTTTCTTAAAGTTAAATTTTTTATCTCCCGTATCTTCCCATCAGGTATGTCTGAGAAAGAATGTGGCCTTCCATCGCATGTCTTACATCCTCTTTTGTTGCTCCAGGAGGAAGCCCTAAAGTTGGTATATCTATAGCGTATATTCTGATAAAATACCTGTGGGGCATACCTCTTGGTGGGCAGGGACCGTTGTATCCGATCTTCCCAAAATCATTAATCCCCTGTTTAAAAATCCCATCAACAACAGATGTTTTTGGTAGATTTTCCCTTAAATTTGTCATGTAGTAAGGAATGTCATAAACGATCCAGTGAACAAACACACCAAATGGAGCATCAGGATCTTCCATGATGATAACAAAGCTCTGGGTTCCAGGTGGAAAATCTCCCCAGTAAAGATCAGGAGAAATATCATCACCATCACATGTGTATTTTCTTGGGATATAAGTATCATTCATAAATGCAGAAGATCTCAAAAAAAATGTACTGTTTTTATCACCAAACTCTTTTTTCTCTTTTCCGGCTATAGTTTCAGCACAGGCTGTTAAAAAAATCATACTGAAAACAAGGAAAATCATCCTTTTAAACATAAAAGATACCTCCCGATGTTAATACCCTAAATAGCCTTTGAGAATCTTTTTTCTTTTTTCACTTTTGTATATATATCAAATGTAACGGCTATATTTCTGATTAGCAACCTTCCAGCAGGTGTTACATCTATCCTGTCAGGATATATCTTTATAAGCCCATCTTTTTCAAGCTCTTTAAGTTCCTCCATCTCCTTTGCAAAATAACTGTCAAAATCAATGCCGTATCTGTCCTCTATCTCCTTCTTGAAAAGCTGGAAGTGGGACATCAGCTTCATAATAACATCTCTTCTTATAATATCGTCCTTATTAAGTAAAACTCCCCTTTCTATAGGGAGTTTACCCTGTTCAATCAATTCATAGTAATCTTTTAGTTTTTTGTGATTCTGGGCATAAGCATCATAAAGCATACTGATTGATGTTGCACCAAATCCTATAAGCTCAGCTTCTGCATGTGTTGTGTATCCCTGAAAATTTCTGTGGAGTGTTCTTTCCCTCTGGGCAACGGCAAGCTCATCATCAGGTTTGGCAAAATGATCCATACCAATAAATATATATCCTGCATTTGTAAGTTTTTCTATGGTCATTTTCAGGATATCAAGTTTCTCCTGTGGAGGTGGGAGAGCTGATTCATCAATCATCCTTTGAAGTCTTTTTAGCCACGGAACATAAGCAAAATTAAAGTTTGCTATTCTATCAGGATTAAGTTTTATAACCTTTTCTATAGTCTCAGAAAAGGTTTCAAGTGTTTGATAAGGAAGACCGTATATAAGATCTATATTTACACTTTCAAACCCTGCTTCTCTAATCCATGACATAACATCAAAAACAAGATCCTCAGGTTGAATCCTGTTTACTGCCTGCTGGACTTTTGGATTAAAATCCTGAATACCAAAACTTACTCTGTTAAAACCTATCTCTCTCAGGAGAAAGATCCTCTCTCTTGATACATGTCTTGGATCTATCTCAATTGATACTTCAGCATTTTTATCAAAATCAAACCTTTTTTTGATCTCTTCCATAAGCTTAACTGTCTGATCATCCTCAAGGTAATTAGGTGTACCACCTCCCCAGTGAAGCTGAACAACTTTCCTTGATTTATCAAGAAGAGAACCCATTATGTCCATCTCTTTGAAAAGGTGCTCAAGATAAGGTTCAACCACTTCTTTCCTTCTTGTGATAATAACATTACACCCGCAAAAATGACAGGCAGACTCACAGAATGGTATGTGAAAATAGAGGGAAAGTGGAGTTTTTCTTTCGTTTGACTGTATTACCTTTTCCCTCCACTGCTGTTCCGTTATATCAGGGGAAAATTCCTGTGCTGTTGGATAACTTGTGTATCTTGGGGCAGGTTTTGCATATTTTAAAATAAGATCAAGATCAAATTTTACGTCCTGTGGATGAAAAGCCATTTTCTATCACCTCAAAAATATTTTGCCAATTATACTATATATAATTTGGTAGAAAACGCCAGTTAAGACAATTATATATATTTTTTTTAATTTTTCATAGAAGATATC
>JALTAS010000014.1 GCA_027058925.1 Persephonella sp. | reverse complement strand
GTATAGTGGCTGGGCCTGCTTTTTATATGGTTAAAGAAAAATATCTTAAGGAGTTTAATGGGGATAAGGAAGCCTTAAAAAAATACCTGTACAATACAATCAGAAAAGGAAGTAAAGGAAAGTGGTTTAATTTCCTTGATATGAAAATGCCTTCCCACCCCCAGATAAAAGAGGATGAGATGAAGGTTATTGTTGATTACATAGCTAATTTAGAACCACCAAAACAACAGAAAAAGGGGAAATGATCCCCTAAATAAGTCTATTTCTCTGAACGTCTGTTATGGATGTCGCTATTCTTATATCTCTTGGGAATTCTGTTCCCCTGTTTGTAGTTCTTATCTCAAGCCTGTCTGTTCCAAAATAGTCTTTGATGATCTCTATAGCCCTGTTTATATCAAAATCATTGCATGAAAAGATATCTATTGAAAAGTATCCCTTTTCAGGAAATGTGTGAACACTTATATGGCTTTCTGCTATGATAACAAATCCGGAAACTCCCCAGTCTTCAGGTTTATCACCGCCGTCGTATTTGAATACATAAGGAGGCATTATCTTGGTCATATTTATTTCTCTTGGAAGCATATCCAAGAATTCGGTTACCGCCTCTACACTTGCAAGGACTTCATAATTTGCATTGTAACCATCAACCATCAAGTGTGGTCCGAATCCTATCAATCCGTCAATCCTCCTGATATTTATGTTGTTTACAAATTATAAAAGATATACCAATTTTTAACCATTGTAAAGTTTTTTCAAAACCTTTTTATGACAAATCTCATCAACCGATTTACCAGCTGGAATAAATTCAAAAGTTAATAAAAACTAACTAAGGGAGGTGAAAAAAATATGACGAATACATTAAGGGATTATGATGTAAGATTTGTTGAGGTTCCTTACAAATGTAGCTGTGGTAAAGAGGGGAAAGAGGTTATTGTTGTTGCGAATAATGTAGGCGTACTTGACACAAAGTGTGAAAACTGTGGCAGAAGAATTGTTGAGACAAAGATAGTTGAGGTTGACGCTCAGGAAACAGCCCGTTAATCTGTTTTAATAAGGAGGGCTGATTGAGAGAGAAAAAAATAGGTCTGTGGGAGGCTGTATCAATAGCTGTCGGCACTATGATTGGTGCCGGAATATTCTCAATTCTGGGGGTTGGTGCCCAGATCTGCCAGAATAACCTTTATATCGCCTTTATCCTTGCGGCTGCTGTTTCTCTCTCTGTTGCTTACTCTTATGCAAAGTTAGGATCTGTTTATGTTTCTAATGCAGGTCCTATAGAGTTTATACTCAGAGGAATTGGGGATAACGCTGTAACCGGAACCTTAAGCATACTTATGTGGTTCAGCTATGTTATATCTATTTCCCTTTTTGCAAAGGCCTTTGGTGGATACTTTCTTGCTCTGTTTCACATTCCTGTTAAACCTTTATACCTTGCGTTTGTTGAAATGTTAATAGTTTGTTTCTTTACTGTTCTTAATTTTTTTGGATCAAAAGCTGTAGGTAAAGCAGAATTCTGGATAGTGCTTGTAAAACTCGCTGTTTTGCTTTCTTTTGTTGTTCTGGGAATATGGAGTATAAAGCCTGAATTTTTGAAACCTCTTGTTGATCATAAAGATATTGTTTCAACTTTTTATGCAGCATCTGTTTTATTTCTTACATATATGGGATTTGGTCTGATAACAAATGCATCAGAAAACATGGAGAATCCCAAGGAGAATGTTTCAAAGGCTATATACATCAGCATACTGATAGTGGCTGTTGTTTATGTATCTGTTGCTGTTATTGCGGTTGGAAACCTTGGTGTTGAAGGTTTGATCAGATCAAAGGAGTATGCCCTTGCTGAGGCTGCAAGGCCTTTTTTAGGTCAGATAGGATTTACCCTCGTTTCAATTGGTGCTCTGTTTTCAACATCATCTGCTATCAATGCAACCCTTTATGGGGGAGCAAATGTTGCCTACGTTCTTGCAAAAAAAGGACATCTGCCTAAAACATTTGAAAGAAAGGTATGGTTTAACGAACCGGAAGGTTTGTATATAACAGCTGTTCTGAGCATTATTTTTGCCCTTTTCTTTGATCTGAACGGGATATCCACACTCATAAGCTTTGTTTTTCTTATTATTTATCTTTTTGTGATTGCCTCCCATTACAGGCTTTTAGGTGAAGTGGAAGGGAAAAAACTGATTATACTTTTTAACTTTATTGTGATCTTTGCTGTTTTTATTACCCTTATTACATACCAGTGGAGAACACAGAAAGTAAGCTTTTTCACAAGTTTTGGTGTTCTTTTAGTATCTTTTGTGTTTGAGGCTGTTTACAGATCTATAACAAAAAGGAAATTTGTGGAAAGGAAATTAGAAGGAAAAAGCCTGAGAAAAAAGGTATTTGGTCTTGTAAAAATTTGATTAATGCCGGGCTGTTTTTCTTTAACAAGCCCGACAATCCCTTTGACTATAAAAATACGATGTTTCATATTTTTAATTAACTGTACTTTTTTCTCAGTATCTTTGCCACTTCTACCATATTTTTTAGAGCAGGAATAACCTCTTTCCACTGTCTTGTTTTTAGTCCGCAGTCAGGATTAATCCATATCAGATTTTTGTCTATAACCTGAACAGTTCTTTCTGCTATCTCAAGCATCTCCTCAACTGATGGTATTCTTGGAGAGTGTATGTCGTAAATTCCAACGCCTATGCCGTGATCATAATTAAAATTTTCAAAAGCCTTTATTATTTCTCCTCTTGATCTTGATGCTTCTATTGATATAACATCTGCATCCATTCTGTAAATCCACTCAATTATTTCGTTGAACTCTGAGTAGCACATGTGGGTGTGTATCTGTGTTGTTTCTTTTACTGTGTTGTGTGTCAATTTGAACGCTTTTACAGCCCAGTTCAAGTAATCTTCCTGTTTTCTCTTTTTTAGGGGAAGTCCTTCCCTGAAAGCCGGTTCATCAATCTGGATTATCTTTATTCCTTCTTTTTCAAGATCTTTAACCTCATCTCTCAATGCAAGGGCTATCTGGTAAGCTATCTCTTTTTTTGGTATATCTTTCCTGTAAAAAGACCAGTTGAGTATCGTTACAGGGCCTGTAAGCATTCCTTTGACAGATTTTTTTGTCAGGCTCTGGGCATAAAGTGTTTCCCTTAGTGTCATAGGTTCAGGTCTGGAAATGTCCCCATAAATAATAGGAGGTCTCACACATCTTGTTCCGTAGGACTGTACCCAGCCGTTTTTAGTGAATGCAAACCCTTTTAATTTTTGACTGAAAAACTCAACCATATCTGTTCTTTCAAACTCACCGTGAACAAAAACATCAAGCTCTAATTCTTCCTGAATCTTGATCGCATACCTGATCTGATCTTTTATGAAGTTATCATAATCTTCCTGCGAAATAATACCTTTTCTGTAATCTGCTCTTATTTTTCTCAGCTGGTCTGTCTGGGGAAAACTTCCTATGGTGGTTGTAGGAAATTTTGGCAAACCTAAAATCTCTATCTGTTTTTTGTATCTTTCTTTAAATGGGTGAGGTCTTTTGACCTCTTGAAGTTCTATATTTTTAACAAGTTCTCTAACCTTTTCATTTTTAAATCTGTCTCTTATGGACTGGATAGACTGCTCAGGAACAGGTTTTCCTTCGTTGATTATCTGCTTTAATGTTTTCAATTCCTCAAGTCTTTCATCTGCAAATGAAAGCAGTTCAATCAGATTCTCATCCAGATGCCCCCTTTCAGCTTCAGCAGAAACAGGAAGATGAAAAAGGGGTGAGGCATTAGAAAGTACAATTCTATCCTGATCCACAAACTTTTCTATCTGATCTAAAAGATCTAAAACTTCCTTGTAGTTTATTCTCCACGGATCTCTGCCGGAAATAACACCTGCTTGCAGTTTTTTGTCCTTTGGAAATCCGTATTTTATCAGATTTTGGAGGTTCTCCCCGTTTACTACAAAATCAAGACCTATACCGGACACAGGAAGTTCATTAACGATCCTTTCAAAGCTGTCAAGACTTTCATAATATGTGTGGACGAATACCTCCAGATTATCAATTCCCTGTGTGATGACTTTATAAGCTTCAATCAGCATATCAACCTTCTCGTCTTCCAGATCAAGAACAAGTGCAGGTTCGTCAAACTGAACGGTTTTGACCCCGTTTTCCTGAAGTTCTTTCAGTATTTTGTTGTAAATCTTTGCAATTTCCATTAGAAAAATTCCAAACTTATCTGAATGGTCTGCCCTTACCATCTCCATCAGAATAGAACCTTCCTGTTTTTGATAAACCTTTGAGAGCATCAGGTAGGTGAAAGCACCGACAATTACAGGTTTTGTTTCAATGCCTGATTTCTCTTTTGCCCACAGATATGACTCCAGAGGTCTATTTTTGACCAGCCGAAAATTACCTGTCAGCTCAGGAACTATGTAATGGTAGTTGGTATCAAACCATTTTGTCATCTCACAGGCAACAGCATCTTTTGTTCCCCTTGCCATTGCAAAATATCTGTCAAGGCTGTCCTGTATTGCTCTAAACCTTTCAGGAACAGCATCAATCATTGTTGATATGTCAAGAACAAAATCATAAAGGGAAAAATCATTTGATGGGATCAGATCAAGATCTGCATTTATTACCTTTTGAAGCCTGTTTAAGTTCAGATTTTCAAGTATATTCAGCATCTGGTCTTTGCCGATTTTCCCTTTCCAGTAGCTTTCTACAGTTTTTTTCATCTCTCTGTTTGGACCTATCTTTGGATAACCGAATGCAGTAGTTTTTATACCCATTTTAACCTCCTTCTGCAAATGCGAATAATTTGCATTTATTAAAGCACAGATTACTTCCAAATGCAAATGATTTGCAAAAAAACAGCCGGAGTATAATTTTATATTTAAGGTGATAAAATATTCTTTATTTTTTATGGAGTTGTTAATGGGAGAGCAAAAGCTTTTTATACCAAAAGGTTACAGGAAAACAAAACAGAGAGAAGCCATCCTAAAAGTTCTTGAAAGGGCAGAATATCCAATAACGGCAGAGCATATTTTTATGGAGCTGAAAAATGATGGTATTGATATAAGCCTTTCCACAATTTACAGAAATCTGGAGATGCTTACTAAAGAAGGTCTTACAGTGAAATCGTATATGATGAATGAAGACAAAGCCAGATATGCACTTCCTGATAAAAAAAACTACCTTGTGTGTGAAAAATGTGGAAAGATCGTAATAATAGATAACTGTCCATTTGATAAGTTCAAAGAGGAGCTTATAGAGGTTCACGGTTTTGATATAACAGGCCATTCAATAGAGGTTTACGGGATCTGTCCAGAATGTCAGAAAAAATAGATAGATTTTTCCTGAAAGAGGCTTACAAAGAAGCTGTTAAGGCTTACTGCATAGATGAGGTTCCTGTAGGGGCTGTTGTTGTTGTTGAAGGAAAAATAGTAGGCAGGGGACATAACAAAAGGATTTCTGCAGATAACAGCCTTTTTCATGCCGAGATAGTTGCCATACAGGAAGCATGCAGAAATCTGAAAAACTGGAGGCTTGATGGGGCTACAATTTATGTTACAAATGAGCCCTGTCTTATGTGTGCTGGAGCTATAATGCATTCAAGGATAAAAAGGGTTGTTTTCGGATCGTTAAATAAAAAAATGGGAGCGGTTTTAAGTAATTTTAAAGTTTTTGACGAAAAGGGTTTACCTTATACTGTTCAGTATAAGTATATTGAGGATGATAACTCATCAAAAATATTAAAGGATTATTTTTCTAATAAAAGGGGGCGGTTGGATAATGAAAAAATTCTTTCTTATCATCTTTATTCTGATAATTACTGCTGCTGATATATATATGGCAAAGCATATTTGGTTAAATACGAAAAGAATTGAGCAAAATACAAATATAGAAGAAAAGGAAAAGCAGATAATAACTG
>JALTAS010000013.1 GCA_027058925.1 Persephonella sp. | reverse complement strand
GCTTATCAGCTCAGCAGCATAAGAAAAAGCTGAAATAAAAATACTCACAATTAGACCAAGTAAAAAACCTATTAGAAGTTCCCTCAGCACAAGCAGAAGATAAGTAAAAATAGAAAAGTTTTCAGTTGGGATGCTGCTGATGTTGAACATAGATGCAAAGAAAAATGATAAAGCAACAACAAGCATCACTCTTATATTTAGAGGAATTAGGGCTGTATTCAAAAGGGGAAATCCCAGAAACATTCCCACCATTCTTGACATAACAAGTCCAAAAGCCACAGCCATTTCAGGTGTTATTAATGGTTTCATATCAGGAAATATAAACTATAAGGTTTTTAAGTAGTTCCTGTGTAAAATCAACAAGTTTTCTGAATATCCAGGATCCGAATATTATGAGAGCCACTATAGTCGCAACAATTTTTGGGATAAATGTGAGTGTCATCTCATGTATCTGTGTAGCTGCCTGAAATATACTTATCATAAGGCCAACAATAAAAGCTATCAGTATTACTGGAGCACCAACAATCAAAGCTGTGTATAGCATTTGCTGTACAAGTGTAATAGCTTGATCAATACTCATCCTACCACCTGTAGCCCTGTATAAGTGCTTTTGTAAGAAGCTCAAAACCGTCTGCAAGAACAAACAGAATAAGCTTAAAAGGAAGAGATATAAGCATAGGCGGTATCATCATCATTCCCATAGACATAAGAATACTGGCAACCAGTAGATCTATTATCAAAAATGGGAGGAAAATTATAAAAACTATCTCAAAAGCTGTCTTTATCTCACTTATCATAAATGCAGGTATCAGTGTTATCATGCTCAGGTCTTCAGGTTTTTCAGGTTTTTCTCCTGCTATATCCAGAAAAAGTTTCAGATCCTCTTTTCTTGTATTGTTTAGCATGAACTTCTTGACCGGTTCCTTTGCCTTTTCAAGGGCTTCCATATCTCCTATCTCTTTTTTCAGGTAAGGCTGTAAGGCGTTGTTGTTTATGTCTTCAAAAACAGGTTTCATAACAAAAAATGTCAGGAAAAGGGATAAAGCTATAATGACCTGATTTGGAGGAGATTGGGGAATTCCAAGGGCATGCCTGAGTAGAGAAAGAACTATAACAATCCTGACAAAAGATGTGAGGGCTATCAGTATTGATGGTGCAAGGCTGAGTATAGTAATCAGAAAAAGTATTTTTAATGTTATATCAAGATTGTTAAGCTGTGAAATTGTATCTGATATAGCATCTCCATAGGATATTCCTGTTAGTATAAAAAGATTAATTATTATCAGGAATTTTTTCATCTTTTTGAGGCTTCTCTCCCTTTTCTTCAAGCCTGTCCCACTTTTCTATTATACTTATATTCTTTTCATCAAATGAGAGGAAGTAATATTTTTCATTTGCCTTTACTACAGCAAGACCTTTATTTTTTCCAAGATATTTGATATCAATTATCCGGATTATACCTTTCTGTCCTGGTAAAACACCCTTTCCATACCTGTTGATCAGGTAGTATATTGAGTAAATAAGAACTACAACGATAACAAATGATGACAAAACCCTTAAAAGATCTGAATAATCAAGCAAGATCAACTACCCTGACAGCATATTTTTCATTCACAACAACAAGCTCTCCAATTGCAAAAAGCTGTCCTCTAAGATATATCTCTATGTAGTCTTCAAGATTTTTGTCTAATTTTATTATATCCCCTTCTTTCAGTCTCAATATATCAATAAAATTTCTTTTTGTTCTTCCAACTTCACCTGTCAATTTAAGATTTATATCATGGAGAAATTGGAGATCAAGCTCTTCTTTTACCACAATGTTAAGCTGTTTTTCTTTTTTTTCATTCATATCATGCAGTCTGTATCACAAAATCTGTGAAATACACATTTTTTACTCCACCAAGGGGAAGAATCGCATTAACCCTTCTTAGTATTTCTTCCTTTAGTTTTTCAACTCCTTCTGCAGTTTTCAGCTCCCTTGATGTTTTTGTAAACAAAAGGGTTGTTATGCTGTCTTTTATCTGAGGAAGTCTTTTTTCAACCTCCTGTTTTATCTGCTCATTTTCAATCTCAAGAATGACTGTTACCTTCAAATACCTATCAGCATCTTTGTCGGCAAGGTTAACAACAAAAGTACCCACCTCAAACATTATCCCTATGTTCTCAACATTCCTTATCTCTTCCTGTATTTTTTGGACTTTATTTTCCTGCTTGTCTTTTTGCTTATCAAGAACAAGGAATTTGTAAGCTGCTCCACCTCCACCACCTAAAAGTAATAAAAGAACAACAAGGAGGATTATAAGTTTCTTCTTTCCTCCTCCCTGCTGCTGTTCTTCCTGTTCTTTATTCTCTTCAGCCATTTATATCTCCATAGAGGCTTTTTTTACATTATAACTTATCTCTTGATATTCATTGTTTCCTGCAGAACCTGATCGGATGTTGTTATTGTCCTTGCATTTGCCTGATATGCTCTTTGAGCAGTAATCAGGTTGATAAACTCCCTTGATATGTCCACATTAGAAAGTTCAAGAAACCCGCTTCTTATTTTAGATATTACACCTCCAGGGACAATTATCGGGGTGTAAGTCTGGCTATTAGGCAGATAAAGGTTGTTTCCTTTTCTGACCAGTATCTCTTTATCCTTGAATGTTGCTATCGCTATTCTTGCTATATCTTTAACCTGTCCGTTTGAGTAAACACCTTTAACGATACCATCTTCACTAACAGCAACAGATAACAGGTCCCCTTTGGCATATCCGTCCTGCTGTGCATAGAAAATAAAGTCTGAGGCAACCTGTCTTATCTCTTTAAAGTTTTCTGTTGTTGTAAGAGGAACTGTAGCACCGTTGTTTGGATCGTATCCTGAGAATCTTACCTGTGTAGGATCTACAGCAACAGAGCCTGCTGTCTCGTTGTAAAGATAATCAACAGTTATCTGATCAGTTGTTGATGTGTTTTCAAGAAGGGGAATCCTTATTTCTCCTGTTGCATAATCAATAACAGTCCCAACAACATTCCCGTCCTCGTCAAGTATCTTTCCTGCTCCATCATCATGCCAGTTCACAATGTAGGTATTACCACCTGTTGTGTAAGACTTTATATGTATGCTTCCTCTTGTTGGAGGATTTGTAAGGGTAAAGCGACCGTCTGTTGTTGAATCTGTCTGTGTTTCGTTAGATGCAAGGGTAACCTGTGTGTCAGCGGTAACATTGTTAACATTCAGGGTTCCATCGGAGTTGAACTGGAGCTTTACAGATTTGTACAGCGTCCCACCAACATCAACAGGAGATATGGTTCCGTCTATAAGTTTGTAAACATTCCATGTGTTTGTTCCTGTTCTCTGGAAGTAGTAGGATGTTATGTGAGGATTTCCAAGTGAGTCATATGTCGTGAATGAGTTCACATAATTAAATGTTGTTGAATCTCCAGGATTAAAAGGTGCAGATATCACATTAACTCTTGAATCAAGGTTTGTCGGTTCCTTAAATGATATCTGGGTTGTCTGTGCAGGATCCATTGAGTTTGGAATGTTTATCCCCTGTATAGCTCCCGATATGTTCCCATTCCTGTCAAGGGCCCAACCAAGCAATTTCTGACCGTTGAGATTGATAAGATCTCCTTCAGCGTTGGTTCTGAACTGTCCTGCTCTGGTATAGTAAGTAAGCCCCTGATTATCCTGTACCATAAAAAAACCTTCACCATCAAGGGCAAGATCTGTTGGAGTGTTTGTATTCATAAGTGATCCCTGTGAAAAGTCCTTTGTTGTTGAACCAACATAGCTTCCACCACCAACTTCGTAATTCTTCGGTGATCCGTTCGCATAGGTTGTAAGGCTTTTTGCTATCAGATCTTCAAAATTGGCTCTTTCCGATTTAAAACCTATTGTGTTAACATTGGCGATATTGTCAGAGATGATAGAAAGCCACTCTCTATTTGCACCTAAACCTGCATTTCCTGTGTAAAATGATTGAATCATGGCTTTAACCTCCTATCTGAACGATTGAATTTAAATCTATCTCATTGTTGTGAACCATAACCTTAATTCCTTCCGGGCTTTTTAATACACTTTCGGCAATACCTTCCGATATTAAAGTTGCCTTTACGCTTTCTTTTCCTTTTTTTGCTTCAACATAAACTGTGTAATACCCGTCTGTCAAAGCTGGGTTATCAATCTCAAATGGATACTCTTTATTCCCTTCAAGATTTGAAAATGCCTCCTCATCTACCACATTACCTTTTTGATCTAAAACTGTAACTTTAACAATATCCGCATTGTCCTCTAATTTAAACTTAACTTTTGACCTGCCATTTTCAACGTATGTGTCAGCACCTTCATAATACAACTTTTTTCCTATAAGATTAGACGCATAAAGGAGTGAGTTAGATTCATTTGCTTCTTTAAGCATCTTGACTGTTTCCTGAAAGTCATTAAGAACTTCCATCTGTCTGAGTTTAACGGTGTTGTTTATAAAGTCTGATATATCCTTTGCATCAAGAGGATCTTGCCATGCAAGATCTGCAAGGAGAACTTTTAAAAAATCCTCATTCTCCATTTTTGAGTTATCATATCCTGCCTGAACTATCTGAGGTTTTTTTAGGTATTCACTGATTCCAGTTAATTCCATAGCTTAATCCCTCTTTTTTTATTTTTTCTATAAGTTCCTCAAGCTGTTCAATACTTTTTTCAAAATTTACCTTCAGCTTCATATCCTGCTTTATGAATTCCTCCATATCTCTGTGCATCCGTATGGCAAGATCTATCTTGGGTGTTGTCCCTTTTTTATATAGTCCCAAATTAATCATGTCTTCAGACTCTCTGTATGTTGTTTCCAGATCCATAAAAATCGCCTGGTATTTTAATATATCGTCATCAACAAGCTGTGGCATTAATCTGCTGACGCTTTTCAAAACATCTATGGCAGGAAATATTCTTTTGTTAGCCAGCTCTCTTGAAAGAACTATATGACCATCAAGAAAACCCATGGCTGCGTCAGCTACTGGATCCATGCTTATATCGTCCCCTTCAACCAGAACTGTGTATATCCCGGTTATACTGCCCCTTCCAACAAAATTCCCTGCCTGTTCTATAAATTTGGGAAGGAGTGCAAAAACAGATGGAGTGTAACCTTTCGTTGTTGGAGGTTCCCCTACAGCAAGACCTATTTCTCTCTGAGCCATTGCAAGCCTTGTAAGAGAGTCAACTAAAAAAAGAACATCATTACCCATATTTGAAAAGTAGTTCGCTATAGCAACAGCTGTATAAACGGCCCTTATTTTTGCAAGAGGAGGCTGGTCTGATGTTGCAACAACAACCACAGATTTTCTCAGTCCTTCTTCACCAAGGTTATCCTCAATAAATTCCCTTACCTCTCTTCCCCTTTCTCCAACGAGAACTATAACGTTTACATCTGCTTCTGTGTATCTTGATATCATACCGAGCAAAGTACTTTTACCAACACCTGCTCCTGAAAAGATACCTATTCTCTGTCCTTTCCCTATTGTTAAAAGAGCGTTTATTGATCTCACTCCAACATCCAGAGGCTGTGTTATTCTTGCTCTTTTCAGTGGATTTACTATCTCATTTTTCAGATAATACTGGTAAGAAGGGACAAAATTATCTTTGTTCAGAGGTTTTCCAAATGGATCAACAACGCATCCTAAAAGATCTTTTCCTACACCTATGCTGACTGGCTCCTGACTTGATTCTATCCAGCTTCCAACAGATATTCCTTTTGTGTCGTCATAAGCCATAAGCAATGTTTTTCCATCTTTAAACCCGACAACCTCTGCTTCTATTTTATTTTCCAGAACACATGAATCACCGATAGAAACTTTAGGAAGATGGGCTTCTATAATAGGACCGGTTACTCCTGTTATCTTTCCTTTTAAATTATAAAAGAGGCTTATTTTTAAGC
>JALTAS010000012.1 GCA_027058925.1 Persephonella sp. | reverse complement strand
AAGGAACTATGATTAAGGTTCTTAAGTCAGCAATATCTGCTCCTTACGAGGAAAAGAAGGAGGATTAACCTTTTCTCATCGTTAAGATCTGTGCAAAAACCTCAGGCAGTCCGGCATTTTTGATGTCGGAGGCTGCCTTTTCAACATCATACTCAACCCTTCTAAACTGGATTGATCCTTCATCAGTATCAACTATCAGATATCCCGCTCTTGGATCTTTATCCCTCGGCTGTCCTACGCTCCCTGCACAGATCAGAAACTGCTGACCATTTTGCATTTTAAAAAATCCTGAACCCTCACTGAAAACATTTCCTTTATTATCTTTAACAAAAAGCATGTTCAGATGTGCATGTCCGTAAAAACAGAATCTATTTTCAAAACAGGTAAATGTCTCTTTTGCATCTCTCATTGATGTTAAAAAGTGGTAAGTTCCCGGAACGGAAGGCTCATCATGGGTAAGAATAAATTCATCTTCCTCATAAAAGTTTTCAAGGGATCTTATGTAATCAAAATCTTCCTGTGAAAGCTGATCATAAGTCCAGTCTGCAGACTGGATAGCATAAGGGTTTGTAAGGAAAACCTCTCCCGGATCTGCAACAAATATGTCGTGTTCACCTTTTATGACTATATCACATTTATTTTTTACCCATTCTAAACATTCTTTAGGATGTGCACCAAAATTTATTATGTCTCCAAGACAGTATATTTTATCCACATGGTTAGATCTTAGATCTTTATCAACTGCTTCAAGGGCATGAATATTTCCGTGAATATCTGATATTACGGCGAATCTCATGTTTTCACATTCTGGTTATATTTTTTGTGAATTGTGCTGAGAACACCGTTTATAAACTTCAGGGTTTCCTCACTGTTTATGTAGCGTTTTGCAAGATCAAGAATATCAATAAAAACCCTTCCTTTATCCGGTACTTCAGAAAAAACAAGTTCGTATGTTCCGAGTCTGAGAAGAGCTCTTTCTGGATACCCTAACCTTTCAACTCTCCAGTCTTTAAGGTTTTCATTTATAATTCTGTCAATATCATCCATAGTATCCATTATGCCTTTTGCAAGGGAGTAGGCATATTCAAGAATTTCTGAGGAAAGACTGCCTCTTATGTCTTTTATGTGTTCCTCAAGTATTTCAAAAATGTCTCCATCTTTAAGATCATATGTGTAAAGAGTTTTAAAAAGTATCTCTCTTGCTTTTTTTCTGTATCTTCCTGATTTTTTCATTTACTCAAGCCCTTTTAAAACATTTACCATCTCTATAGCAGTAAGTGCAGCATCAAATCCTTTGTTCCCCATTTTTGTTCCAGCCCTCTCAACAGCCTGTTCCAGAGTATCTGTTGTTAATATACCGTATGAAACAGGGATTTCTGTTTCTAAAGAAACAAGGGCTATACCTTTTGTCACCTCAGAGGCTACATACTCAAAATGGGGAGTGGCTCCTCTTATAACAGCCCCTAAACATATAACAGCATCGTATCTACCTGACCTGGCGGCCTTTTTTGCTGTAAGGGGAATCTCAAAAGAACCTGGAACCCTTATAACGGTTATGTTTTCTTCAGAGCCACCATGTCTGACTATACAGTCAACAGCACCTTCAAGAAGCTTTTCTGTTATAAGGCTGTTGAACCTTCCTACAATAATGGCAAACTTTAAACCTTCTGCTTTAAGCTGTCCTTCAATCTTTTTCATCTTCACCACCTACAGATTATTAATTATTCTCTTAACAGTTTCTATGATATAAGACACCTCATCATTTTTCAAAGCTGCATGAACAGGGATGGCGAATATCTCTTTTGTTATTTTTTCACCAAAGCTGCAGTCAAGATGTTCTGCATTTCTCAGCTGGTGAAGTGTGTACTCATAATAAACTCTTGCTCCGATACCTTCCTGAATTAGCTTTTCCACAATCTTATCCCTCTCAGGGTGTCTCAGGGCATATATGTGATGAACATGTTTTCTTCCTTCAAACTCCTTAGGCAGAATAAGTCCAGGAAGATCCTTGAACTCCTCGTTGTAAAGATTGGCTATTTTTCTCCTTTTTTCATTTGTTTCATCTAATTTCTGTAGCTGCCAGTAGCCTATCCCCGCCTGAAATTCTGTTACCCTGAGGTTCAATGCAGGATGGTTTCCAAACTCTATCCAGTTAGATATTTTTTCATCAAGATCAACACTGTTTGTTAAGATAGCTCCTCCTTCTCCCATAGCAACATTTTTTGATGCATAAAAACTGAAAGCTGACATATCACCTAAGTTTCCAGCCTTTTTCCCTTTATATTCTGCCCCATGAGCCTGCGCAGAATCCTCAAGAACATAAATTCCCTTTTCTCTGCAAATTTTATTTATTCTGTCCATATCAGCTGTCTGACCAAAAAGATGGACCGGTATTACTACCTTTGGACTGTACTTTTCGACAGCCTCTTCAAGCTGATCCGGATCCATACAGTAATCCTCTCCAACATCTACAACAACAGGTGTTCCTCCTGCAAGAATAACAGCATCTATTGTTGCCATAAAACTGATTGAAGGAACTATGACTATATCCTTCTTTGAGTTCACACCAAGAGCTTTCAAAGATATGTACAGGGCTGCTGTACCACTGCAAACAGTATGGCAGAATGTTGCTCCAACATAATCACTGAAAGATTCCTTAAATTTTAAAGTCCATTTTCCTCTGGTTATCTGTCCGCTTTTCATAATCTCAAGGACAGTTTTTTCCTCTTCAGCACCAAAAACAGGTTTTATAATCGGTATCATCTCCTCTCCTTTATAAAGAAAATTTGCTGAACTCTCTCAAAATATTTATTGCTCTGTAAGAGCTTTCAAAGGAAGGTTCTTTTATAAACTGCTTTATCATAAGCTCCAGTTTATCAACACCGTCCCTATACTTTACTGTTCCGTCAGGATATATTATTTTGTCCTCTGCAAAATCAAGGGTTATATTCCCTTCTTTTGTTTTTAAGAGCCACTGTCTTTTCAAAAATGTGTGGCTCCAGGCAACCTGAAGGAAAAAACTGTTTTTCTTTGTTTCTCCCTTTACCTCAAATATGTCCCCTTTATCTTCTACTTTTTTGATTGTAAAATCACCAAAAAGATAGCTCATTATATAAAGATCATGCCATGCAAGATCGTAAAAGGGATTTATGTATCCTCTTCCTAAATTAAGCCTGTAAGCTTCTATATCATTCACATCTGTATCCATATAAAGGTTTCTCACTGTGTTTGCCCTGAGCTCTATTTCCGACACTGACAGAACAGCACCCTTTTTTTCTGCAAAATCAACAGCCTCCTCAAGTTCAGATGGATCTACTGAGGGTGGTTTTTCAACCATAACGTTTATTCCCCTTTCCAGAGCTTTTTTGGCAAGGGGAATGTGGGATCTTGGATCTGTTGCTATAAAAAGATGTGAGATATTCTCATTTTTTAAAGCTTCATCAATATCTGTGTATTTGCTAAATTTATCAGGATACTCTGCAAGCTTTTTAGAATCCAGGTCTATCAGAACTGCTTCAAGACCTAAAAGATCAAATTTTTTTATATATTTTGATCCCATATTTCCTGTTCCAACTATTCCAACTTTCAAATAAAAAAACCTCCTAATTTTTTTCAGATTAAAGTCTATAGCAAAAAAAATGCCAATAAATTTTTAAGACAACAATGAGATTTTTTAAACAAAAAATTTGCAGATTTGCAAAAATTACCTCAGCAGTCCATAATCATTAAGAACCTTCTTAAGCTTTTCTTCATTTTCAGGTTTCATGTAGTAAAGGGGCAGTCTCATCTCCTTATCTTCTATAAGTCCCATAAGGTACGCTGCTGTTTTTACAGGTATAGGGTTTGTTTCAACAAAAAGTATTTTGAAAAGCTCCCAGTATCTGTTGTGTATTTTTCTTGCCTCTTCAAAATTACCATCCAGAGCAAGTCTGCACATATTTGCTACTTCTTCAGGTATTATGTTGTTTGCAACAGATATAACACCTTTTGCACCTACAGCCATCATAGGGAGGGTCAGGGCATCATCCCCTGAAAGTATAATAACCTCAGGACTTGTTAGATTAATAGTTTCGGAAACTCTTGCCACATTCCCTGTTGCTTCTTTTATCCCTATAACATTTGGAAAATCTGAGTATATTCTGGCAAATGTCTCAGGCAGCATATCTGTTCCTGTTCTTGAAGGTATGTTGTAAAGTATAAGAGGAATATTTGTTTCTTCGCATATCGCCTTAAAGTGCTGGTATATTCCCTCCTGTGTAGGCTTGTTGTAATAGGGAACTATCTGGAGCGATCCATCAACACCTGCTTTTTCAGCTGATTTCGTTAATGCTATCGCCTCATGTGTTGCATTAGCTCCTGTTCCTGCTATTACAGGAATTCTTTTGTCTGCATACTCAACAGCAAGATTTATAAGTTCTTCATGTTCAGGAAAGGTGAGTGTTGCTGATTCTCCTGTTGTTCCGGCAACAACAATTGCATCTGTTCCTTTCTCAACATGGAAATTTATAAGATTTTTTAATGATTTTCTGTCAATAGAACCGTTCTTAAAAGGCGTTATGAGAGCAACTATTGATCCTTTAAACATACCTACCTCCAGACTTGAGAAATTTAAGTTTAATAATAGTTTATAATATATTTGCTTTTTTATCCTATTTCTATGGAGGAAATATGTTTTTAGACAAAATTATTGGACTATTTTCTAATGACATTGGGATTGATCTGGGGACAGCAAATACCCTTGTATTTGTTAAAGGTAAAGGTATAGTCCTATCGGAACCTTCTATAGTTTCTGTTGATACCAGAACAGGAAAAGCTATTGCAGTAGGAGAAGAATCAAAACAGATGATAGGGAAAACCCCAAAAGAGATAGAGGTTATAAGGCCCCTTAAAGACGGTGTGATAGCAGATTTTGATGTCACACAGGAGATGCTGAAGTATTTTATAAAGAAGGTTCACTCAAATATGTCCCTGACGAAAATATTAAGGCCAAGGCCCCGCGTTATAATTGGCGTCCCATCAGGTATAACAACTGTTGAAAAAAGGGCTGTTATTGATGCAGCGAGACAATCAGGAGCAAGAGAGGTTTTTCTTATCGCAGAACCAATGGCTGCTGCCTTAGGTGCTGATCTTCCGATACAGTCTCCTGGAGGAAATATGATAGTAGATATTGGCGGAGGAACATCAGAAATAGCTGTTATCTCTTTATCCGGTCTTGTTCTATCTGAATCTATAAAGATCGCCGGTGATGAGATGAACATGGCGATAATACAGTTTATGAAAAGAGAGCATAACCTTCTTATAGGAGAGCAGTCTGCTGAAAGGATAAAAATAGAGCTTGGATCTGCTTACCCATCAGAGAGAGATAAAGAAAGTATGGTTGTTCCAGGTAGAGATCTTAGAGGTTTACCTGGAAGTGTTGAGATAAAAGGAGAAGAAATAAGACACGCCCTTGAGCCTGTTATTCACAGCATAGTTAATGCTGTAAGGCTCGCCCTTGAAAAAACACCACCTGAACTTTCTGCAGACATAGTGGAAAGGGGAATAGTCCTGGCAGGAGGAGGTTCACTCTTACACGGAATGGATGTTAGATTAAGAGAGGAAACAAACCTCCCCGTCTATTACTGCGATGATCCGTTAACGGCAGTAGCAAGAGGAATAGGAAAAGCCCTTAATGATATTGAGCTGATAAGAAAGATATCCCTACAGTAAAATGAAAAAAAGGCTGCTTATATATATTTTCACGATATTAGCCCTTCTTTCAGGAGGGGCTTTTATTGTTAAAACCGACTTTATAAAAAGTATAGCCCTTGATGCTTCATACCCTTTCTTAAGATCTGTTTCAGAATTAAAAGATTTTGCAATTTTTTTGACACAGATGATCAGTTCAAAAGAAAGCCTGATCAAAGAAAATAAAAAACTTCAACAGGAAGTGGAACTTCTTAAAGCACAGATAATATATCTGAAAAATGTTGAAA
>JALTAS010000011.1 GCA_027058925.1 Persephonella sp. | reverse complement strand
GGCATAAATTAATATTTTTTTCATCCTAATAACTAACTTCCAATTTAATAGTAAAATTATAACAGTTTTCTTAGAAATGGAGGGATTTAGAGATGGCATCTTTAGATGTTTTACAGCTTATTGAAAAAGCAAAATTAGCATACCAGAGTGAAAATTATGAGATGGCTCAGGTTTATCTTGATGAAGCTCTTCTTCAAAGTCCAGATGTTCCTGAGGTCTATTTCTGGAGGGGGAAAGTTGCAACAACAGACCTGAATGATGAGGTGATTGAAACAGCTATAGGGGATTTTACTCAGGCTATAGAGCTTAAACCTGATTTTTGGGAAGCATTTTTTGAAAGGGGAAAGGTTTATTTGTATTTTGAAAGGTTCAGTGAAGCTGAGGAAGACTTCAAGAAGGTAACACAGCTTAATCCATCATTCAAGGATGTTTATTCTTACCTTGCACAGATAGAGATACAGAGAGGAAATGATGAAAAAGCTATGGAGTATCTTAAGAGAGTAACAAAAGGAGGAGACTACAAATATTATTACAACCTTGGCAAGATATTCCTAAACGCAAAAAATTATCAGCTTGCGATACAGAACTTTACGAAAGCCCTTGAGGACAATAAATACCTGGTTGATGCCTATTATCTGAGGTCAAAAGCTTATGAGGCTTTAGGAAGCTACAGAGAAGCACTTGAAGATCTAAAAAAAGCCGCAATGCTGACGCCAGAAGAAAAAAAGTTCTTTACAGATATGGCTCAAGTTTATTTTAAAAAAGCGATGAAAACTGCAGATGAAGGAAATATAAGAAAAGCCGCAGATCTTTTTATTGAAGGTCTTAAAATAAACTACAACCTGAAGATTGAACCGGAATACGAAAAGATACTTGAAGAGGCGGCAAAAGATGCTATGAAAAATGGCGAATATCAAGAAGCTATCGTTTATCTTGAATTTGCTGAAAGGGTAATTGACAACAGATGTGTTGATGAGCAGCTGCCATTTGAGGAATGTTTAAAAAGAAAAAATGAGATAAAAAATCTTATGAAGCAGGCAGAAAAAGGACTACCATTAAAAGAAAGAATACTAAAAAAACTGAACGATATATACGCAAAATAGGAGAGGAGATGTTAGACATAAAACTTATAAGATCAAACCCAGACTTTGTTAAAGAAAGACTTTCCACAAGAGATAAAGCCTACTCAAAAATGATTGATGAGATTTTAGCCGCTGATGAGGAAAGAAGAGGTCTTATAAGGGAACTTGAAGATCTAAAAGCAGAAAAAAACAGGATATCAAAACAGATAGGTATCCTTTTTAGGGAAGGTAAAAAAGAGGAAGCAGAAAAAGCAAAAGAAGAAGTCCACGCAAAAAACAAAAAGATAGATCAGTTGGAGAAAGAGCTGAAAGATGTGGAAAAAAGGTTTAACTACCTTTTGCTTTCTGTCCCAAATATCCCTCACCCTTCTGTTCCTGTAGGTGAGGATGAGGAAGAAAATGTTGAGATAAGAAAGTGGGGAGAACCAAGAAAATTTGATTTTGAGCCTCTACCTCACTGGGAAATTGGGGAAAAGATGGGAATTCTTGACTTTGAAAGGGGGGCAAAACTTTCAGGTTCAAGATTTACAGTTATGTACGGATATGCTGCAAAGATTGAAAGAGCTTTAATAAACTTTATGCTTGATCTACACACAAAAGAGCATGGATATACAGAAGTATGGACACCTGTTCTTGTTAAACCTGAAGTGCTAAAAGGAACAGGACAGCTGCCGAAGTTTGAAGAAGATCTTTATAAGGTGTGTGATGAGGATCTTTATCTTATACCAACAGCTGAGGTCTCCCTCACCAACCTCCATGCGAACGAGATACTGAAAGAAGAAGAACTTCCAAAATACTACACAGCTTATACACCCTGTTTTAGGAGAGAAGCAGGGTCTCACGGCAAAGATGTAAGAGGGATTTTAAGACAGCATCAGTTTGACAAGGTTGAGCTTGTTAAGATTGTCAGACCTGAAGACTCATATATAGAGCTTGAAAAACTTGTGAAGGAGGCAGAAAAAGTCCTTCAGCTTCTTGAACTGCCCTACAGGGTTGTTGAACTGTGTACCGGTGATCTTGGATTTTCAGCTTCTAAAACATACGATATAGAAGTATGGGTTCCTTCACAAAACAGATACAGAGAGATATCTTCCTGCTCAAATACTGAGGATTTTCAGGCAAGAAGAGCAAAAATAAGATATAAAGATAAGGATGGCAAAAACCGTTTTGTCCACACACTTAACGGTTCAGGTCTTGCAGTTGGAAGAACACTCCTTGCGGTAATGGAAAATTACCAGAGAAAAGACGGTGGATTTGATGTTCCTGAAGTTCTAAAAAAATACATGTAGGAGACCAAAATGCTCAGAATTGATTATACAAACGCTATGGCTGAGATCATAGGGGAAAGGGATGGAGTTCTGAGGGAAGAACTGCTTTCATTCAGGCATTTCGTCGTTGAAACCCACTCACTGATCCAGAAGGAAAAGGAAAGAAAGTTTTATTTCTGTAAACTTCCTTATCAGGACATATCAGAAATAAAAGAGTATGCAGAACATATAAGAGAAAAGTTTGATTACTTTGTTGTAATAGGTATAGGAGGATCATCATTAGGAGCAAAAATGCTTTTTGAAAGCCTTACAGATCTGAATTATAACATTGAAAAAAAACCAAAATTTTTTCTGCTGGAAAATGTTGATCCTGAAAAGTTTGATTCTGTTTTAAGACAGATAGATACTGAAAAAACATGCTTTAACGTGGTTACAAAATCAGGTTCTACAGTTGAGACGATAGCAAACTTTTCAATTATCCTGTCTATTTTGAAAAATAGATTAGGAGATAAATACACAGAACATCTTGTTTTTACAACAGATCCTGAAAAGGGTTTTTTGAGAAAGTTTGGACAATCAGAAGGCATCAAGATGTTTGATGTTCCTCCTAAAGTGGGAGGAAGGTTTTCTGTTTTATCCCCAGTAGGTCTTTTACCTGCGGCTGTTGTCGGAATAGACATAGACCAGCTTCTATCAGGGGCTAAAAAGATGGATCTGGTATGCTCTGTTGAAGAGCATGTTGAACATAACCCTGCTTATCTGATAGCCCTTCTTCACTACATAACAAACATGAGAAGGGGAAAAACCATCTCAGTTATGATGCCTTACGCAGAAAAGCTTGGATCATTTGTTGACTGGTACAGACAGCTGTGGGCTGAAAGTTTAGGAAAAGATGGTCTTGGTCAAACACCTGTAAAAGCTATCGGGACTGTTGACCAGCATTCCCAGATCCAGCTATACAGAGATGGGATAAGAGACAAGATAATAACCTTCATACAGGTTGAAAAAATGGAGACTGATTACAAAATTCCTGATGATCTCCCTGAAGATATCTCATACCTGACAGGACATTCACTCCATGAGATACTTAACAAAGAGCTTTTAGGAACGAAAGCGGCACTGATAAAAAGCAAAGTCCCAAACATAACATTAACTGTTGATCAGATAAACCCGTATAATCTTGGCATGATGATATACCTTTATGAGCTTGCAACAGGCTTTTCAGGATACCTATACAAAATAAATCCCTTTGATCAGCCTGCTGTTGAGGAAGGTAAAAACTTTACATACGCCCTTATGGGAAGGAAAGGATATGAGGAAAAACTTGAGGAATTTAAAGAGCTTTACAAAGAAAAGTACAAAATAGAGATACAGTAGAAAAATTAAAACCTTCCTGATTTTATTTTTTTTAAATTTTTTGTGCTTCCCTGATAAATATATACCCAGCAGTTTACAGTTTTGTCTCCTATTTTTACATTTTCTTTTATCCTTTTGTACAACCTTCCTTCATCTTCAATCCTATCTAAAACATTAAGGGTTTCCTGATCCACAGCATAAACCTCTCCATAAACCTTCCCGTTTCCTTTAACAACAGCCGGATACCAGTCAACCATATACATCTCATACCCTTCAATATACCCTTCCCCAATAAAGTATGATTTTTCAAGGTAATGATGTAGTCTTTTTCCTTTTTTTAATGTTCCGTAAACAAATACAAGGTCTTCCACTTTTATTTCTCTAAATACTCTTTTGCTGTAACATTCTCAGGATCAAGTATAAGAACATCTCCTAATATTTTTTTGGCGTCATCTTTTTTCCCTGTGATAAACTTTAAAAGTCCAAGTTCAAGCAGAAAATTAACATCTGTTGGATATATTACAAGCATCTTGTTAATAACCTTTTCTGCAGTATCGTATTTCTTCTGCATTCTCAAAACAAAAGATAGCCTTAGATTACCGTAATAGTTATAAAAATCAGTGTTTAAGATCTGATAGCACACCTTTTCCACATCTGTATATTTACCCTGTGCAAGTAAAGGCAGAGTGTATCCCAACTTTGCCTCTATAGAATACGGTGCAGACTTCATCGCTTTTTCGTAGTGGAAAATAGAGTTTGCATATTTTTTATCAAGGTAGTAAAGCCACCCAAGTCTTAGATTTATCGTATATCCTTCAGGATAGCTTTTATAAACAGGCATCAAGGATTTTATCGCATCTTCATAATTTCCTGTTTTTTCATACTGGTAAGATCTGTAATATGCATCTTTTATCTCATCATAACTTAATCCAAAAGCCGAATAAAAAATAAATAAAAAAAACATCACAATTTTTTTATCCATACCCCACCCTAAAATGTAGCTCCAAATGTAAAGAATAAAGTAGTTGCTCTTGTAGTTTTTGCAGACCCAACCTCTTTAAATATGTCCTGACTTATTCCTACTGTGATACTTGACCTTTCGTCCATAATATACTTTATAGATGCAGAAAATCCAGATTTGTATTTTTCAGAGAGGTTATACACAACAAAACCATCTTTCTTCACAGCAAAAGTCTGCTCTCCTATCCAGCCTGACAGACTCAGAACAAAGTTTTTATAAAAATAGGATAAATTTTGCTCAACAGAAAAAAAGTTTTTACCAAAAGCAACATCATCAGAAAGTCTTATATAATAACCTCTTGTCTCAAAGTAAAAACTGCCGTAATTGTAGTAGTCCCTTATATAAAAGCCAAACTTAGGTGATATCTGGAACACAGAAAGACCTGAACTGTTTGTTGTTGAGGTAAATCCTCTTCTCATAAATGAGTATGTAGATGTTTTGGCAACATTATAATCTCTGTAATAGGAGTAAGCAAAATCTACTCCCGCATTCTTTTTGTAAGGTTCGTAAACCTCTCCTCCACCAAAAAGAACAATTCCGTTATCGGTAGCTTTGTCATCAGAGTCTATATAATGAATTCCTGCCTTTATTTTTACATCAGGTATAGAATAGTTAGTGTATAAAGCGGTATAATCAAACTGATTAATATCACTGCCGTTTAAATACTCAATGTATGTATAACCTATACTACCTTCAAGAGAGTGCTGGTTGTCTAAACCAAAGTAACCATACAATCCCAAGTAGTAGCCGTAATCTTTAACTTCAGAATTTGAGTAGTTGATTGATCCTCCATACACCATAGCGTCAAACCTGATGGGCTCTGCTCCATAGACAAAAGTGAAAATTATAAGAACAGCAGGCAGTAATTTTTTCATCAGGATCCTCCTATTTTTTCTGTCAGCTTTATCTCTATATCACCCACTTTTACAGTTTTAAAACCTGTGTACTCATCAAGTTCAACAAAAGTTTCCTTTTTAATGTTAAGAACAGGAAACTCTACAATACCTTCTACCATGCTTTCAGACACATACCTCCCCTTATATTTTACCTTTGCAAAGCTGTGATTAAAAGAACTGAAAAAAAGAATTACAGATTTTTCAATTTCAGATGTTACTGTTTTAATAGGTATGTAATCTTCCCACCAGATATCCTTTCTATAAGCAAGAGGAAGTCTGGGAACAGATACAAAGAACAGCTTTAGATACGGATCTTTTCCATCAAATCTGTAAAAATAGAATGTTCCTTCATATTTTCCAAAGTAGAGTTTTCCTTTTCCTGAATCA
>JALTAS010000010.1 GCA_027058925.1 Persephonella sp. | reverse complement strand
TCACTGGATAGGTTCTCAACATCTTCAGATCTTAAAAGTTTTTTAATATGTTTACTGTAATCCAAGCTCATTTTTTATATTCTTTAACCACTGGAAATATTTTAATTCATATCTCATAAATTTTGTTGGAGATAAATCATATCTTTCCATTATTTTGACAGCATGTTCAAACCTGTCAAGCTCAACATATCTGAGAAGATCAAGAATATCTTTCAAAAGCCCATCTCTGCCAAGAAGTGCATTCTTTATTTCCTCATCAAGATTAAGATTTTTTATTATTTCCTGATCTTTAAAGTGGTCATTCAAAAAGGAAAAAATTCCTGTTAGAAAAGCTTTGTCTGATAATTCTGGGTTAATGTCAGCCACAATGTATTCCATCATTTTTCCTCTGAATGTTGCTTTTTCAAAGAAGGTTCCTTTTTTATCTTCTGATAAAAAAAGCAACATCGCCAACCATTTACTGAGGTTTTCATAACCTAAAAGAGTTATAGCTTTTTTTACAGATGAAATATTTTTCCTTAGCCCAAAAAAAGGTGAATTAATGAACTTTATCAATTTTATCGCAATGTCTGAACCTGCTTTAAAGTACTCTTCAAGTCTTGATATTTCTTCTTTTGAAAGAACAGAATTCAGTATTCTGAGTATAACATATTTGTTGTGTTTAAAATTTTCTCCCGAAACGAAACAAGGTTTTGATAAATAAAAACCCTGAAAAAGTTTGAAACCTAAACTTTTTGCAATTTTATAAAAATTTTCAGTTTCAACTCTGAAGGCTATAGGTACTATACCTCTTTTCCTCAAAATTTCTAAAGATGATAACACTCCTGTTCCATTTACTAAATCTATCTTTGAATAATCTAAAAGATCCAAAAAATCTTTATGCTTTTCAAAGCTAAAATTATTAATAGAAAACCTGAACCCTATCTTTTTGAAATCTTTTATTCTGTTAATCAGTTTTTCTGTTGGCTTTATATTTTCTAAAAGTTCAAAAACGATTTTTTCAGGTATCAAAGCTTCCAAAATCTCACTTTCTAAAAAAATATCATCTACATTCAAAAAAATTAGACCTGAAGGTAGCAGATTTTCAACTCCGATGTTGTTTACGACTGCATCAAGAACAGAAACCGTTGAATACAGATCGCTATCAATTTCTGCGTACTGGACAGGTCTTTTTCTAAAAAGAAGTTCTATGCCAAATAGATTGCCTCTGGAGTCGTAAATCTCCTGCTTTGCAAGATAAAAACTTTTGAACATCTTCCTTTTTTCCAGGCATGATAATATTATTAAATTATATTACTTTTTAATATAAATTGTCAGATGTTAATATTTACTGCAGGGGTCTCAATATGAGCTTTTTATCTAAAAATCTGTTTCTAACAGGGCATATCTTTTTCCGATTTTCAAGCTGTAAAAATTTTTTACGAAACTAATTAATGAAAATTATTAACATCTCAGGAGGTAAATATGACTGAAGGTCTGCTTCAGGAGGTAAAAAAACTCCTTGATATAATTGAAAGTTACAAAAATGATATAGAATCCTTAGGAAACAAAAGAGAAGGATTAAAGAGCGTAAATAAGCATATTGAACTGGCTATAAAAGAGAGTGAGGAAGCCACAAAAAAACTTATTGATAACATAATGGAAACCACAAAGATACTAAAAAATGTTATGGAACAGATTACACCAACAGATCACCAAAAGTTAAAAAATGATCTTGAAAAGGGAATAAAACTGCTGACAGAATCACTTACCCTCCTTGAGTTTCAGGATATTTTATCCCAGAGACTTCTAAAAATATCTAACTTTATGACCGATCTTGAAAAAGAAATACTAAAGATCCTTCTTCTTTTTGGAATCAGAGAAGAGAAATCAGATGAAAAGAGAGAAGAACTGAAAGAAAAATTAGAGGAACTTGAGTGGAAAAAGGAAGTATCCCAGGAAGATGTTGATGACATATTAAAACAATTTGGAATGTAAAATTGTGGGGTGAATAAAATGAGGCTTAATTTTTCGGATGATATGAAAGAGATCCTTGAAGAATTTCTGATCGAGGCTGATGAAATACTGTCAGGTCTTGATCAGGATCTGATAGAACTTGAGGAAAACCCTGAGGATAAGGATCTTCTAAACAAGATATTCAGAGGTATGCATACCCTTAAAGGAGGGGCAGGATTTTTAGGATTAACATCAGTTGTGGAGATAGCTCACAAAATAGAGGATATCTTTAATAAACTCAGAAATGACGAGCTTAAGCTAACCTCAGAGATGATGGATATTATTTTTGAGGGTGTTGATAAACTGAAGGAATCAATTCAGATGATAAAGGAAAGTGAGGAAATACCAGATGAAGAGGATATAAAAGGTCTTCTTGAAAAACTTGAGTCTATCCTTTCAGGCGGTGAGATTTTAGAGGCTGAAGTTGTAAATAATGGAAACTTAAATGAAGAAGAATCGGATTTACAGTTTTTGGAAGGAGTTGATGAGGATATAAAAAATCTCATCAGACAGTACCCTGGAAAGGATCTTGGAGAGATTCTTGAGGAGCTTATACTTCTTCCCCCAGACGAAAGACCATCAATAGAGGTTATAGAAAAGTTAGAAAAGATAATATCTGAAGGAAAGGATGTTAAGGATCTTATAAAACAGAAAAAAGAAGAACCTGAGCAACAGCCTGAAGTTGAGGGAAGCAAGCCTGTCGTAAAAGAGGATAAACCCAGAGCTAACAAAAAAAATGAGCTCATTAAAAGAAAAAAAACAGAAAAGAAAGAGGAAGTAATAAGAGTTGATGTTGAAAGGGTTGAGGTTCTGATGAATCTTGTTGGTGAACTTGTCTTAGACAGAAACAGAATAGTGAAGCTTGCTTCAGGACTTGAAACATCCTGTGAAAGCACAGAAACGATAGAAGAACTTCTGGATTCAATAACAGGAATGAGCAGAACAGTTAGTGATCTTCAGGATGCTGTGATGAAACTGAGAATGCAGCCTGTTAAAAAAGTATTCAGTAAGTTTCCCCGTATAGTGAGAGATCTTGCCAAAAAGTTAAACAAAAAGGTAAATCTTGTACTTGAAGGTGAAGATACAGAGATAGACAGATCAATACTTGATAAGTTAGAGGATCCCCTGATCCATCTTGTCAGAAATGCTATTGATCACGGGATAGAATCTCCTGAAGAAAGGATAAAAGCAGGAAAACCTGAGATCGGTACGGTTAAACTTTCTGCATATCAGGAAGGAGACAGAATAATCATAGCGATAGAGGATGACGGGAAAGGAATAGATGTTGAAAAGGTTAAGAAAAAGGCTGTTGAAAAAGGTCTGATAACACCTGAACAGGCTGAAAATATCAGCGACAAGGAAGCCTTTGAGCTTCTGTTTATGCCTGGTTTTTCAACAGCGGAGCAGGTGAGTGATGTATCCGGAAGGGGAGTTGGTATGGATGTTGTTGCCTCTACAATACACTCATTAAGGGGAACAATAGAGGTTGAGAGCGAGCTTGGAGAGGGAACAAAATTCATAATGAAACTTCCTCTCACAGTTGCAATCATCAGAACATTAATGGTTGGTGCAAATAGTAGAATCTTCGCAATACCTCTGTACTCTGTGGTTGAGATAGTAAGGTACGAACCTGATAAAGTAAAAAATATAGGCCAGTTTAAATCATTTATGCTCAGAGATGAGGTTTATCTTCTTTTCAGTCTGAATGAGCTTTTTGATATGACTGACAAGAAAGAAAAGCAGTTTATTGTGATAGTTAGAGTTGGAGAAAAAAACATAGCAATAAGCGTCGAAGAGCTTTTTGGAGAGGAAGAGATTGTTATTAAACCTCTTGGAAAGCTACTTGAAAATGTCCAGGGTATTGCCGGTGCCACAATAACAGGGGACGGCAAGGTTGTTCTGATTGTTGATACTAACTCATTGATAAATGATAAAAAATCACAACTTGTAGGGGTGCTGTGATGTCAGAGATTGAGGTTTTGGGGCTTAGAGAGATAAAAAAGGAGGTCTCAACAGAAGAAAGGCTCATAACGTTTTATCTTAATGATGAGCTTATAGGGGTAAACATTAAAGATGTTATTAAAATAACAAAAGATATGGATATCACTCCTGTTCCAAAAACAAAAGATTACATATTAGGGGTTATGAATTTGAGAGGAAACATAATTCCTGTGGTCAGCCTGAAAAAGAAGTTTAACCTTAAGGGAAAAGATAATCTTGAGCATCCCATGATAGTTGTTGTTGAGACAGATCTGGGGCATATCGGGATTACTGTTGATAGGGTTGAAGGAGCCATAAACATAAATCCTGAGGAGATTCAGCCTCCTCCAATGAACTCTATAGGTATTGATCCAGAATTTATAGATGGGGTGATAATGATAGAGGACAGTTCCGGAAAAAAAGAGCTTTTAACACTACTTAACATAAAAAAAATATTCAGGTCAGAGAATTTATGAATGGAGGAACTAAATGGCTAAAAAGGATTATCTTCCAAAAATACTGGAAACAGGAGCAAATGAGCTTGAGATAATAGATTTCAGGATGCATGAACTACTTGACAACAATGAGATATATGAATGGATATTGGGAGTTAATGTTGCTAAAGTTAGAGAGGTCACAAGAAGGCCTGAAAACATAGTAAAATCTCCAGGATCTCCACCTGAAGTGGAAGGTATTGCAAAGATCAGAGGAGAGATAGTTCCTATAGTAAACCTGGCAAAATGGATGAAAATAAGAGAGCCTGAAGGTGCAGGAAAGTATGTTATCGTTATGGAGTTTCTCAGGGAGATAGTTGGGGTTATAGTTCATGAAGCAAAAAGGATAAGAAGGATCAGATGGGCTGATATAAAGAAGCCTCCCCCAAGTATAGAAGAAAGATTAGGAGGGAAAATCGTAGGGGTGATTGAAATTGAAGACGGGAATTTACTTCTTCTGCTTGATTTTGAGGGAATTCTTGATGAGCTTGGAATGATTAAGATATTCGGAATTGATGAAGAGTTGCCTGAAGAGATAGATAGGGAAGGTCATTTTACTGTTCTCATTCTTGATGACTCTCCAGTTGCCAGAAAAATTATAAAAGGCATACTGGAAAAGGATGGCCATACTGTCATTGAGGCTTCAAGTGGTCTTGAAGGCCTCGATATACTCAACAACTATCTTCAGAAAGCCGTATCGGAAGGAAAAGATATAACAGACTACATACAGCTTATAGTGTCTGACATAGAGATGCCCGGAATGGACGGTCTTACATTTACCAGAAAAATAAAGGAACATCCAGAATTCAGTAAAATTCCTGTGATCATAAATACATCTTTGAGCGATAAAGCAACAGTTGACAAAGCAAAATTTGTTAATGCAGATGCACATCTTGTGAAATTTGATGCACCCGACCTACTTAAGCTTGTACACAAATATGCAATAAAGAAAAAGGAGGAATAAGATGGCTCTTCCCGATAGAGATATAAAGATACTTGTGGTTGACGATATGGCGACAATGAGAAGAATTATAAAGGGCCTTCTTGAACAACTTGGCTTCAAAAACATAGATGAGGCAGAAGATGGAAAGGTTGCTCTTCAAAAACTAAAGTCAGGCAATTATGATTTTGTGATTACAGACTGGAACATGCCGAATATGACAGGCCTTGAGCTGGTTCAGGAAATAAGAAAAGATCCTGATCTGAAACATCTGCCTGTACTAATGGTAACGGCTGAAGCAAAAAAAGAAAACGTACTCCTTGCAATAAAAGCAGGTGTGAACAATTACATAGTCAAGCCATTTACAGCAGAAGTTTTAAAAGAAAAGATTGAGAAGATATTCTCTGCGATAAAAAAATAGCGCTAACGGGAGGTTAAGAATGGGGCTTTTTGGTCGTAAAGATCTTTATAAAGCTGTGGAAAGGCTCAACGAGGAGCTTGAAAACAAAGAAAGACAGATTGAAGAATTAAAAATTGCTCTTACAGAAAAAGATTCAGAAATTCATAAATTAGAGGAAGAGATCCAGAAAAAAGATATCCAGATATCCCAGTTCAAGCAGGATCTTTCAGATATACAATCACAGGTTGAAAATCTGAAGAAAAAAGCTGAGGAAGGCTGGAATATACTGGATTACCTTCAGGAAGAAGGAG
>JALTAS010000009.1 GCA_027058925.1 Persephonella sp. | reverse complement strand
GGTTTTAGTTTATTTGGAAAGAACTTAAGATAATGGGCAACCTCCCCTTTTGTCCCCATATAAACGCCGTGTATCTTCAGGTTTTTCCCAAATATTTTTCTAAGTTCTACTGTAGCTTCTCCTCCTGTTGTTGCACCAAATGTGATAACAGATCCTCCCCTCTTTGCACACTCAATAGAACGGGCAAAAGTTTCCTGACCGATGTGGTCAACAACAATATCACACATATTTCCTTCTGTTATCTGTTTTACAGCTTCAAAAAAGTCAATATTTTTGTAGTTAATTATAAAATCAGCTCCTATAGATCTTGCTTTTTCAACCTTCCAGTCATCTCCAACCGTTGTTATAACTGTAGCATCGAAAAGTTTTGCTATCTGTATTCCAGCTGTTCCAACCCCGCTTCCTCCACCATGTATCAAAACTGTATCTCCTGGTTTTATACCTCCCCTTGTAGCAATTGAATGCCACATGGTTGTGTATGTTATTCCTATTGAAGCAGCCTCCTCAAAAGATAAACCTTCAGGTATTTTAAAAACATTCACAGAAGGAACTTTGACATACTCTGCAGAAACACCGTTGTTTAACACTCCAAGAAGAAAATAATTTCTGCACAGATTGTCCTGACCGGACAGACATCTTTCACATACACCGCATGATAAACCTGGATAAACAATAACCTTATCTCCAGGTTTAATCTGTTTAACTGCTTTTCCAACCTTTTCAACAATACCAGAAGCATCAGAGCCGAAAATATGGGGCATGGGTATCTGGGCAGGGTATTTACCTTCCATAACCCATATATCCAGATGATTTAAAGAGAAAGCCTTAACTTTTACAAGAACCTCATCTTCTTTGATCTCAGGATCAGACATGATACCGATCTTTATATTTTCATAACTACCGTGCTGTGTGTAAAAGGCCGCCTTCATTTTTATCCTCCAACAAATTCCTATAGATACAATTTTATACCGAAAATTAGGGTATAATAACACTAAAAACAATTTATAGGGGAATAAGTATTGAAAGCTGATCTGAGATGGAAATTGGTTGTAATATTTGGTGTTCTGGTTGCTGCCATCTATGTTATCTTCTCAAAACCTGTAAAGTTAGGGCTGGATCTTCAAGGGGGAATGAGTATAGTCCTTGAGGTTGATGTTGAGCATGTTATTAAAACCCAGTACAAACAGCTTGCTCAGGACATAAGAAAAAAGCTTAAAGAAAATAATATTGATGTTTTGGGAATAAAAGTTACTGATAACGGAATTTTTATATCTCTATTAGACCCATCCCTTGGTGAAAAAGCTCTGAAAATAATAAATGATAACTTTCCCCAGGTTAAAGCAGATTTGTCTGATGGTGTTCTTTCGGTTTCCTTTTCTGAATGGGAGTTAAACCGTATAAAGAAGATGACGGTTCAGCAAGCTGTTGAGACCATTAGAAACAGGATTGATGAGTTTGGTAAACTGAATGCAAATGTATCAAAACTTGGGGAGAGAAGGATACTTGTTGAAATTCCTGGAGTTGTTGATCCTGAAAGGGCTAAAGCCATAATAGGAAAGACAGCTCAGCTTGAATTACTTGAGGTTGTAGATTCAGCTTACAGTAAAGAGGATCTTCTAAGAAAATACCCTGATGGTCTTCCTGAAGGGACAAAAATACTTGAAGGTCTGCCTGAGAGGATAAATGGGAGAGAGATAAAAGAATGGTTTCTGGTTAAGGATACTCCTATAGTTACAGGATCACAGCTGAAAGATGCAAGGGCTTCTGTTGATTCAAGGGGAAAACCTGCCGTTAATTTTGAGCTAACAGATGAAGGAGCTGATATATTTGGTGAAGCAACGGCAAAAATGATAGGAAAAAGACTTGCTATAGTTCTTGACAATAAAGTGGTATCGGCACCGGTTGTAAGATCAAGAATATCTAAATCTGGTCAGATAACAGGAGATTTTACACCTGAAGAAGCTGCTGACCTTGCTGTTGTTTTAAGAGCAGGTGCACTTCCAGCTCCTGTTCATATTCTTGAAGAGAGGGTAATAGGACCAACACTCGGGAAAGATTCTATAGAGAAGACCCTTAAAGCAGGTATTTTTGCTCTCATTCTCGTTGGGCTTTTTATGATCTGGAGATATGCTATATCAGGTTTTATCTCTGTGGTATCTCTTATGTTTAACGGAGCTCTTTTGTGGGGAGCTATGGCTTTTCTTGAGGTAACGCTTACCCTTCCCGGTATCGCAGGAATTATTCTGAATATAGGTATGGCTGTTGATGCAAATGTGATAATCTTTGAGAGAATAAAAGAGGAACTTAAAAAAGGTAGAACCTTAAGAGTAGCTCTGGAGGAAGGTTTTAGAAGGGCGTGGGACGCCATTTTAGATGCACAGATAACCACTCTTATAGCTGCTTTTGTTCTGTTCCAGTTTGGGACAGGACCTTTAAAAGGCTTTGCTGCAACCCTTTCTATTGGTACGGTTACCTCAATATTTACAGCTTTATTTGTGACCAAGGTTTTTCTTGATATTGTTTTAGGCGGAAAAAAATCATTAAAATTTGCTTTCTGAGGTGCTGTGGATGAGAAACTTTTTAAATGAACCTCCAAATATTGATTTTTTAAAGATAAAAAAGCAGGGGTATATCCTGTCCACACTGCTTGTTCTGGCAAGCCTTGCTGTTATTTTTACGAAGGGCTTCAACCTCGGGCTTGATTTCACAGGGGGAACATCAATTCAGGTCAGGTTTATGCAAAAGATTGAAATTGGAGATCTGAGATCAGCCTTGAGAACAGTTAACCTTCAGGATTCTCTTATCCAGTCTGTTGGAACAGAAGGGGTGGAGTATGAGATCAGGGTATCATTGAAAAAAGGTAAGTCTTCTGAAATAGTTCAGAAGGTAAAGAAAGCTTTAAAAGAAAAGTTTGGGGACAGATTTGAAATAAGAAAGATAGATTATATAGGGGCTATTGTTGGTGAAGAGCTTAGAAAGGCAAGTGTTTACTCTATAGTGGCTGTTCTTGTGGCTATTTTGATATACGTAGGCTACAGGTTTGAACCTGTTTTTGCTCTTGGTGCTGTTATTCCCCTTTTCCATGATGCGATTATAACACTTGGGATTTTTGCTCTAATAGGCGAAGAAGTTAATCTTGCAGTAATTGCTGCTATTTTGACAGTTTTAGGATACTCTTTGAACGATACGATCATCATATTTGACAGAATAAGAGAAAATATAAAAATTAGAGGAAAGAAAAACCTTCTCCAGCTTGTTAACCAGAGTATAAATGAAAACCTCTCAAGAACAATTATCACATCAGGAACAACTCTTTTTTCTGTTCTTGCTCTTTATCTGTTTGGAGGAGAATCTTTAAAGGGATTTTCTCTTGCCCTGCTGATAGGAATAATTTTTGGAACTTACTCCTCAATATATGTAGCTTCACCGCTTGTTGTTGATTTGGAGAGATTTCTAAGGTTAAGAAAAACAGAAGAAGGTAGGACGCAAAAGGCTATATAAAAAAGGGGCTTTTTAAAGCCCCTGAGTATTAATGGATATTTTTCCAGATCTTTTTCTTCCATGCGAATGTAAGACCTACCATTACGAGCATATAGGCGAGAACTATAATACCAACTTTCTGTCTCTGTTCTTTGTGAGGATCTGATATCTCTTCAAGGTATTTCATAAGATCCTCGGTTGCCTCTTTAGTTAAACCTACTCTCGGCATTGCAGTACCAGGAAGGAGAGCCTGAGGTTTGTTGATAAATGCTACCAGATAATGTTCACCTTTTGCTTTCATTATAATTGACAGGTCAGGTGGAACTTTTCCAAGGTATTTTTTTAGGTTAGATGGTGGTGTTTCTGCATAAATTTTCTGGTATTTTACGCTGTGACACCTTCCACAAGCTTCTTTTACAAGCTCCTCTCCCTCAACCTTCTTTGCTGTGGATTTCAGATATGCAATAATATCAGCTATCTGTTCATCATTGAGGCCTAAAGGAGGCATAGATATCTTTTTGAATTCTGTTGCTTTTGCAGGGTCTTTTATAAAATGGTACAGAAATTTTTCATCTGTGTAAGAAGCTACATTTGAAAGATCTGGAGGAACAACACCAAAAGACATAGCAGCAGTTTTAGCATCCATAGGAGGATTTATGCCTTCAGCCTTAAGACCGTGACATGAGGTACAGAACATCTGGAAAGCCTCTTTCCCCTTTGCAGCATCTCCGTCAAGGGGAGGAGTTCCGCCTAAATCAGAAAACTCATAATCAGGTAAATTGTATTTGTGAATGGCTTCCTCAACATGTTTGTGCATAATACTGTGGGCAAGAGGCTCTATCCCCCAGTAGGTAACTCCCACTATAACCACCAAAACCAAAAGTATTTTAAGTTCTTTCATTATTGTCCACCTCCACTGGCTACCTTCTTTTTCTCAATATATGAGATGATAGGAAGTGCCACAAAGAATATAAAGTATATTATTGATGTGACAAACCCAAGCCAAGCAAAAAAACCTGTAGGTGGAAGCTTTCCAAGAACAGTTAAAGCTATAAAATCAGCAACAAATATCCACCAGATAACTTTGAACATAGGTCTGTGTTTTCCGCTGATATACGGATAAGGTGATTTATCAAGCCATGGAAGGAATAATGGAAGGAACATTGAGAGAACAAAAGCTATAAGTCCAAGATTTTGACTGAAGAAGAAACCTCTTAATACTTCATAAAATGCAAGGAAGTACCACTCAGGATATATATGTGGAGGAGTCTGAAGATAATTCGCAGGCTGGAAGTTAATAGGATCCATAGCAAAGTTGTAGTTGAAGAAAGCCAAGAAGAAAAAGAACAGTAAAAATACAGACATCACAAAATACTCTTTTGCCATAAATACAGGCCAGAATGGAATACCTTTTTCTTTTTTCTCCTCTTTGGTCATTGGTATTCCGTCTTCGTTGTTTGATCCTACAATCCTTACAGCATAAAGGTGAACAGCTGTAAAGATAAGTATAAGGGCTGGAAGCAAAGTAACATGTAGTGCAAAAAATCTTGTTAATGTTGCATCCTCAACTATGTAGTTACCCCTTATCCATATGACAAGATCAGGACCTATGAATGGTATTTTTGCAAACAGTGTTGTTATTGTTTGTGCAGCCCAGTAAGACATCTGACCCCATGGGAGAAGATATCCTGTAAAAGCTGTCGCTGCCATAAGAACAAAAAGTATGAAACCTGTTATCCATACTACTTCTCTTGGAGCTTTATATGAACCGTAATATATACCTCTACCCATATGGACAAATAAGACGAGAAACATAACAGATGCTGCAACTGCGTGTACATGCCTGAACACCCAGCCGTAAGCAACATCCATCATTATTGTTTTATTAACGCTGTCAAAAGCCATGTGTGAATCTGGTTTGTAGTACATTAGAACAAAAATTCCTGTCACAACAAGTATCACAAAAACAAGCATTGTGAGAACACCAAAACTCCACAGAAAATTGATATTTTTGGGTAGGTAGTATTCAGACATCATAACTTTCCACAGGGTGGAAACAGCAAATCTTTTATCAAGCCACCCTACAAATCCACCTTTTTTCTCCATTTTTATCCTCCTAACCTTTCATCATTTTTTCATATTCAGGACCTGACTCACCTAATACGATTGTATTTCCCTCAATTTTAAATGGTGGTATATCAAGAGGTCTTGGAGGAGGACCAAAAATATTTACTCCGCATGGATCAAACTCACCACCATGACATGGACATTTGAAAATTTTTCTATCAGGTTCCCAGTTTGGGATACATCCAAGATGGGTACAGATACCTACAACAACGGTATATTCTCCTGCAACTGTTCTGTTTTCGCACTTTTTCATGTCAGGCGTCTTATGAAGAACAAATACAGGTTTTCCTCTCCACTGAACAACCTTAAGCTGACCAGGTTTTACTTTTGATAGATCAAACTTTACCGTTCCGGCAGCCTTTACTTCAGGAAGCGGTTCCCAGGTCTTGTACATTGCATACAACACTCCACCTAAACCAACAGCAGCCCATCCTCCCATTGCGTACAGGAGGAAATCACGCCTGCTTACTTTTTCTTCAGCCATTTTGAACCTCCTTCTCTCTATATTTACGTTAGTAAGTCCTTACC
>JALTAS010000008.1 GCA_027058925.1 Persephonella sp. | reverse complement strand
TGTCTCATCCCTGTGAAAACCATCGCTATGCCGTGTTCGTTTGCAGCCTGGATTACCTCATTATCCCTTATAGAACCTCCAGGCTGAATAACAGCTTTAATACCGTGTTTTGCAGCTTCATCAATACTATCCCTGAATGGGAAAAATGCTTCAGATGCAAGGACTGATCCTTCAATTGAAAATCCAAATTCAGACGCTTTTTTTACAGCTGTTTCAAGACTGTCCACCCTTGAGGTCTGTCCGGGACCTATACCTACAGTGGCTTTATCTTTTGCAATCACAACAGAGTTTGATTTAACATGCTTAACAACCTTCCAGGCAAAAAGAAGATCATTAATCTCTTCAGGGGACGGCTCTCTATCTGTAACGACCTTCCATTCACTGTAAAGCCTCAGATCCCTGTCCTGAATGAGTATTCCCCCACTTATTCTTCTGTAGTCAAGACCCTCTGGCTGTCTGTCAAAGTTTTTAATCTTTACAATTCTGAGATTTTTCTTTTTCTCTGTTAAAAACTTAAAAGCCTCTTCCTCAAAATCAGGAGCTATTACCACCTCCAGGAATATCTCTGTTAAAGCTTTAGCCGTTTCTAACTCAACAGGCCTGTTAAAAGCAACAATGCCCCCAAAAGCAGATTTAGGATCCCTTGACAGCGCCTCTCTGTAAGCATCAGCCTGATTATCTCTTACAGCTACCCCGCAGGGGTTGTTATGTTTCACAATAACGCAGGCTGTCTCATCAAACTCCTTGACCAGATTTACAGCAGCCTCAACATCTAAAAAGTTATTGTAAGACATTTCTTTCCCATGAAGAACCTCACTTTCTGCAATAGAAAGCCCTTTATACTCGGTTGGTGATACATATATGGCAGCTTCTTGGTGTGGGTTTTCACCATATCTAAGGGAAGATCTCTTTCTGACAGGAATAGAAAATTCTTCAGGAAATTTCTCATTTATCCCGAATTTTTGGTTTAAAACATCTGATATTACGCTGTCGTAAAATGCTGTATGTCTGAAAGCTTTTAAGGCAAGCTTTCTTCTCGTCTCTATTGATGTTTCTCCTTTTTCCTTAAGCTCTTTTATCACAAGATCGTAATCTTCTGGATCAACAATAATGGTTACAAATTTATGATTTTTTGCTGAGGCTCTTACCATTGCAGGTCCACCAATATCTATATTTTCTATAATCTCATCAAGTTCTGCCCCTTTTTTAACAGTTTCTTCAAATGGATAAAGGTTAATCGCAACAATATCTATAGGTTGTATTCCCTGTTCTTCAAGCTGTTTCATGTATTCTGGGTTGTCCCTGACTGCAAGAAGACCTCCATGTATCTTCGGGTGAAGGGTTTTTACCCTACCTCCCATTATTTCAGGAAATCCTGTAATCTGTGAAACTTCAGTAACAGGAATTCCATTTTCCCTCAAAACCCTTGCTGTACCAGATGAAGAAATGATCTCAAAACCAAGATCAATAAGATTTTTGGCAAACTCAACAACACCGGTTTTGTC
>JALTAS010000007.1 GCA_027058925.1 Persephonella sp. | reverse complement strand
TTCTTTGAAGAAAGAGTTGCTACAGCAGCTGCATATTATCCTAAATATGACCCAAGCTGTGGAAAAGTTATAAGTTTAGAGCAAAGAATTCAACTTTGCCAGAAAAAATATCAAGGGGTAAAACCATTTTCTTTAAAAAGTAAAGAAAATACAGCTTTAACTACTTATTTATTTTATCTAGCAGCTGGAACGCCTATAAATGTAGATATATCTTCTCCTGTAGCTAAAGAATACTATGAATATGGAAGATATGTATTTACTCTAAAAAGAGGGAAAAGACACTTATCTTGTCAAGTTTGTCATGAGTTTGCAGTTGGAAAACTCCTTAGAATGCAGTGGTTAAAGCCTTTAGGTAAAGACCCAGTTATGGGAGCAGAAGGAAGTAGAGCTGCTGACCACTGGCCAGCATTTAGAATGACTAAGAATAAAGTTCAAACCTTACAGCAAAGATTTATTGGATGCCAAAAACAAGCAGGGCAAAAACCATTACCTTTAGGTTCTAAAGAAATGGTAGCTTTAGAGCTTTATGTTAAATCACTATCTAATGGAGTAGAACTAAAAACTCCAGGACTAAGAAGGTAAAAGGAGGCTGTTTTATGAATTTAACAAGAAGAGACTTTTTGGAGCTTGCAGCGATAGCTGGAATATCATTATCAGCTCCAGACGCTCTTGCTAAGCTCGCAAATATGAGCCCAGAAGAGCTAATGTCTTTTAAATCTGTAGGAAATGTAACTTTATTACATATATGTGATATGCATGCACATCTTAGACCTCTTTACTGGAGAGAACCTTCCACATTGGTTTCCCACCCATCTTTAGTTGGCAAACCAGGATTTTTATGTGGAGATGCTTATCTAAAATATTATGACATTCAACCAGGAACCCTTAGAGCATACTTTGATACTTATATTGATTTTCCAGAGCTAGCCCATAAATATGGAAAAATGGGCGGTGTAGCTTATATGGCTACACTTGTAAAACAAATTATCGCTGAAAGAGGAAAAGATAAAGTATTATTTATGGATTCAGGAGATACATGGCAGGGAACAGCTGTAGGGCTATTTACAAAAGGTAAGGCTATTGTTGACGCTCAAAATCTACTTGGCATTGATGTAATGGTTGGACACTGGGAATTTACTTATGGGAAAGATAGAGTTTTAGAACTTGTAGAAAACCACTTAAATGCAGATTTTATTGCTCAAAATGTTAAAGATGCAATGTGGGAAGAACTTGTATTCCAACCTTATGTAATTAAAGAGGTTGGAGGAGTAAAAATAGGAATTATTGGAAATGCATTCCCTTATACACCAATTGCTAACCCTAAACAATTTACAGAAGGCTGGACATTTGGAATACAACCAGAAACTCTCCAGCAATATGTAGATGAACTTAGAGAAGATAAAAAAGTTGATTTAGTAGTCTTACTATCTCACGATGGTTTTGCTTTAGACCAAGCACTTGCAAAAATGGTTAATGGAATTGATATCATCTTTAGTGGACATACCC
>JALTAS010000006.1:5309-6202 GCA_027058925.1 Persephonella sp. | reverse complement strand
CAAAAATTCCTTAAAAAAAGGAGCTCCTATCGGATTTATACTGCCAACAACGAATCAGGTAAGCAAGACAGTTCAGGCCTTAAAGGAAAACAGTTTTATAGATATTCAGATTGTTGAACTACTTGAAAGGCATTACAAACCTGTTCCAGATAGACTGAGACCTGAAGACAGAATGGTTGCCCACACAGGATACCTTATATTTGGAAGAAAAGGCTGGTAGAATATCTGTATGGAAGAATACCTGAAAAAAGTCAAAAGGATAGTTGTAAAGATAGGATCACAGATACTTGAAAAGGAAGGAACTATAGACACAGATTTTTTAAAAAATCTGTCAGAAAACATAAAACTTTTGAAAGACAAAGAAATACTGATAGTGTCTTCAGGGGCAGTCCTTGCAGGGTCAAAAAAATTAGGTCTGAAGCAAAAACCCAAATCCATAATAGAAAAGCAGGCTGTTGCCTCTGTGGGTCAGGCTTATCTGATGCAGGTATACGACAGAATTTTTTCTGAAAAGGGGCTTATAGTTGGACAGATTTTACTTACAGTTGAAGGATTGAGGGAAAGAAAAAGATACATTCTGGCACAAAACACCCTGAACAAACTTGTTGATATGGGAGTTATCCCAGTAATAAATGAGAATGACACGATAGCTGTTGAAGAGATAGTTTTCGGAGACAATGATTTTCTTGCTGCCCATGTTTCTGTTCTGACCGATGCAGATCTTCTGATAATACTTTCAACAGCAGGGGGCGTTTACACAGGAGACCCCAAAAAGGAAGGATCAAAACTCTTGAAAGAAATAAAAAATATTGATGAAGTTATCAAGTTTGCAGGAGCTTCAACCTCAAGGTTTGGAACAGGCGGCATGAGAAGTAAACTTGAAGCCGCAAAAA
>JALTAS010000006.1:0-5299 GCA_027058925.1 Persephonella sp. | reverse complement strand
GTTGTTATTGCTCCAAAAAAAGAGGATGTATTACTTAAGATAACGAGTGGAAATTTAGAAGGAAGTTTTATTTACCCAGAGAAAGGAGAAAAACTTTCAAGGAAAAAAAGCTGGTTGAAACTCCTTTCAGCACCAAGAGGAAGGATAATTATAGACAAAGGTGCGGAGAAAGCTCTGAGATCAGGAAAAAGTTTGCTTCCTGCAGGGGTTAAAGAGGTTGAAGGCATTTTTTACAAAAATGATGTTGTAGCGATAGTAAATGAAGAAGGTAAAATCATAGGTAAAGGAATAGTAAACTTCAACTACAGGGATCTAAAAAAAATAAAAGGAAAAAGATCGTCAGAGTTTGTGGAAGCACTTGGTATAAAATTCACAGAGGTTATCCACAGGGATAATCTGGTGGTGTTTTGATGGAAGGTCTTGATCAGGAGTTACTACAGAAACTTAAAAAAGAGCAGATAAAACTTTCAAAAAAACTAAAAATAAAAGACAAAATCCCTGTTGAAAAGATAAACATAGTTGCCGGAGTAGATGTAACATTTACAGATATATGGAAAAATCCCACCATCGGTATTGCATGTATAACCGTTCTTGACATCAGGAGATTTGAAACCTTAGAAACGGTTTATGCTGAAGAATCGGTTGATTTTCCGTATATACCTACATTTTTGGCATACAGAGAGCTTCCTGTTATTCTAAAAGCATACAAAAAGCTAAAAACAAAACCAGACGCATTTATAATAGATGGAATGGGCATAATCCATCCAAGAAAAATGGGGATTGCTTCTCACTTTGGGGTTATTACAGATACCGTTTCCATAGGCTGTGGTAAATCAAAGCTGACAGGGGAGTTTGAACAGCCTGAAAACAGGAAATTTGCATACAGACCTGTTTATGTAGATGGTGAGTTGAGAGGTTATGTTCTCAGAACAAGAAAAAACGCAAACCCTGTTTTTGTTTCTCCCGGAAACAACATCAGTGTAGAAAGTTCTCTAAAGGTTGTTATCCGGTCGGTAAAAGACTACAAACTTCCAGAGCCAACAAGACTTGCACATCTAAATCTCCAGAAATATAGAAAAAGTCTTTTATAAAAAGACAAAGACCGGTGGTACTACAGGACTTTTACCTTTTACTTTCCTCCTTAACAACATCAACAAGATATTTAACTTTTTCCACTTCCATATCAGGCATAAGTCCGTGTCCCAGATTAAATATATGACCTGTATCCTTTCCCCATTTTTTCAGTATGCTTAAAGCTTTTTCTCTGATCACTTTTTTATCTGCATAAAGGACAATAGGATCAAGATTACCCTGAGCTGCGGCTTTTCCTCCTAACTTTTCCTTTACAACTGATATATCTATCATCCAGTCAACACCATAAACATCAGCCCCTGAACTGATCATATCATCAAAAAATCCTGCAACCCCTTTTGTAAAATGTATAACAGGCTGGTAATCCCTTTTTAATCCTTTGATGATCTTTTTTATTGGTGGAAGTGCAAACTCAGTGTAATCTTCGGGAGAAAGATATCCTCCCCAGCTGTCAAATATCTGAACAGCATCTGCACCTGACTCAATCTGAAAGTTAAGATAATCTATAAGCATGTCTGCAAGCCTGTCTAAAAGATCCTTGAAAGCGTCAGGGTAGTTATACATGAAAGTTTTGGCTTTTTTAAAATCTTTTGATGTTCTTCCCTCTATCATGTAGGCTGCAAGCGTGAAAGGAGCACCACAAAAGCCTATTGTTGGTATTTCCCTATCTAAAGCTCTGTTTACACCTTTTATTATCTCACCAACATAATAAACATCGGCCTTATCAAACTTTTTTAATCTCAAAATATCATCAGGTTCTTCAATTGGATTAAAAAAAACAGGACCTTCCCCTTCCCTGAACTCAAACTTCATTCCTATAGACTCAAGGGGGGTAAGAATATCTGAAAATATTATTGAGGCATCAACTCCCAGAATTTTTCTTGGAAGAATTGTAGCCTCAACAGAAAGTTCAACATTTTTATAAAAAGCAACAAACCCTCCTGCTTTTTCCCTTAAGGCTCTATATTCGGGCATGTATCTTCCTGCCTGTCTCATAAGCCAGATTGGCGTTCTTTCAACAGGTTGTCTATGGCAGGCTCTGAGAAAAAGATCATTCTTAAGCTTTTTCATCATTCCTCCTTTTTTAGAAAAATTATAACAGTTTTAGGATAAATATTTTTAGAATAAATATCTAATTGAGCTTAAGTCTCAAATTCAAATATACGAAAAATTACAAAAATATGATTTAGAACATAAAACCATTGTTCTAAAGTTGTTAAAAATACAATGTTGGTATAGTATATTAATCAGGGATTACATCAATTAACATACGGAGGTTAGACAGATGAAGAAAGTTATTGCGACTGCAGTTTTAGGCCTTGCTATCAGTGTTACAGGTGCAATGGCTGCAGATGGGGGAGCTCTTTTCAAATCTAAAGGCTGTGCAGCTTGTCACCAGGTATCTGTAAAAACAGTAGGTCCATCTCTCAAACAGATCGCACAGGCTTACAAAGGAAAAGAAGGAGAACTTATCAAATTCCTTAAAGGAGAAGCAAAACCTATAGTTGACCCAGCTAAATTTGGAATTATGAAACCTCAGCTCAATGCAACAAAAAATATGTCTGACGAAGAACTCAAAGCAATGGCAGAATTTATGTTAAATCACTAACATTTAGCCCCCCTTCGGGGGCTTTAAAAATGAGGTTTCTAAAATCAATAACCATATCTTTTCTTGTTATATATACATCCTTTGCGGTTGAAGGTAAGGATCTTTTTTACAGATACAACTGTTCTTCATGCCATGCACCTGATAGAAGGGTCGTTGGTCCTTCTTTCCTTGAGATATCAAAAAGATACGGTCAGAGTAAAAATGCTATTGAAACAGTTGCAAAGCTGATCATAAAACCAAAACCTGAGAACTGGCCGGGTATGGCTTATATGCCACCATTTGACATTCCTTTTGAGGAAGCAGTAGCTTTAGCAAGGTATGTCCTGATAGACTCAATAAGAAATCTTCCTAAGAAAAAGAATTCAGATAAAAGTATAGAAGACATTCTTGACGAGGATGCCCAATTTCACTGAGTATACTTTCTGTACTTTTCTCTGTGTTTTTCAGCATTTTCCTCCTGATTTTTCTTAACAAACCAGAGGGTTAACCCAACAAGAACCATAACCCCTGCAATTATAATCAGGCCTTCAATTAATCCGTCAGCATTGCAGAATACACCAAAAGTCGAGTACGGATCGCATTTTTCAAGGGGTTTATTTAAAATCTGGTCTGAAACTGTATGATCCATTCTTCCACCTTTTAAGAAAATGATTATATTCTAAATATAGCATATTTTAGGAGGAAAAATTGAGGTTTATTTTTATTGCTTTGTTTTTACTTTTCTCGTATTCCTTCGGCTTAGAGATAAAATGGAAATCAACTCCTGATCAGTATCAGGGAATAAAACTAAAATTTCAGTGTGAAAATCTGAAAGTGTATGAAAAAAAGGGCAGTTTCAATGGATTCAGTCCTGATATTGTGTACTACTATTTTTATCTTGACAGGCTTTACAAAATCAGCCTGAAGTATAAATCTTTTTACAGATTTGTTCAGGATCAGAAAAAGATAACAGGAAAAGAGAGATTTTCTGCTGTAGACATACTAACCTACCAAAAAAATGATACCGTAATCAAAATAGTTCATACGCCGTTCAAAAATGTTATACAGTTTATATACAGGCTCTACTATCCGAGGACTGAACTTATAGAAAAATGCAATTAAATACCCAGAATTTTTATAACTACCCTTTTAGGTCTCTGACCGTCGTACTCTGCATAAAAAACCTCCTGCCATGGACCAAGATCAAGCTTTCCATCTGTAACAGGAAGAACAACCTGAAGATGGGTAAGCAGATTTTTCAGGTGGGCGTCCCCGTTATCTTCTCCTGTAAAGTGATGTTTGTAATCAGGTTTAAATGGTGCTAATTTTTCAAGCCACTGCCATATATCCTGATGAAGCCCCTCCTCATCGTCCTGAACGAAAACAGATGCTGTCAGATGCATGGCAGAAACAAGACACAACCCTTCTTTTACCCCTGATTTTTTTACAGCCTCCTGAACTTTATCTGTAATTTTTATAAGCTCTCTTCTATTTTTTGTGTTAAACCAGAGGTACTCTGTATATGCCTTTGTCATATCTCACCTCTTGTTTTTTTTGATAGTTTAACATAGGATAGACTTAAAACATAAAAGGGGTAAACCTTGAAACCTAAGGTCAAGAGCTTTTTAACAGAAGACGTCACGAAGATGAAAGCTATGCTCAGGATGTTAAACCTTCATACTGTTTGTGAGGAGGCCTCCTGCCCAAATATTGGGGATTGTTTTGGAAGAAAAACAGCCACATTTATGATAATGGGAGATAGATGCACAAGGAAGTGTTCCTACTGCGATGTTTCACACGACAGGCCTCTTCCCCTTGATCCATCAGAACCTTACAACATAGCAAAAGCTGTTGAGATACTTGGGCTTGATTATGTTGTAATAACATCTGTTAACAGAGACGATCTTCCTGATGGGGGTGCATCCCATTTTGCAAAAACTGCAAAAGCTGTAAAACAAAAAAAGCCTGACTGTTCAGTGGAAGTTCTTATACCTGATTTTTTAGGAAGAATAGATGCATTAAAAACTGTTGTGGAAGCAAAACCAGATGTAATAAACCACAATATAGAAACTGTTCCAAGACTTTTCCCTGTTGTCAGACATAGAGGCGATTATGTTAGATCATTATCAGTAATAAAATGGATAAAACATCTGGACAAAAAAATCCTGACCAAATCCGGCATTATGGTTGGTCTGGGAGAAGAGATAGATGAGGTGATCAGTGTGATGGAGGATCTTTTTAATGCTGGCTGTGAGATACTGACTGTCGGACAGTATTTGAGACCTTCCAAAAAACACCACCCTGTTGTCAAATATTACTCAGATGAAGAGTTTAAGATGTTTGAAGAGGTAGGTTACAAAATTGGTTTCAAACAGGTGTTCAGTGGTAAGCTTGTAAGAAGTTCATTCCATGCAAAAGATGTTTATAAGCGGCTCAAATAATCTTTTATAGGCTTAATAATCTGCCTGTATACTATCTCGCCAAGCTCTATATCCTGAGAGTCTGAAAAAACAAATATGTATGTATCATTATCAACTTTATAAACAAACAGATAAATATCCTTGTTATTTACACTTACCCCGTAATGGTAAAGCTTGTCTGTAGATATGTCTTTTAGAT
>JALTAS010000005.1 GCA_027058925.1 Persephonella sp. | reverse complement strand
GTTTATTATTAATCAAAAAATAATCTGGGGAGAAAAAAATGAATCCGCTTGATCTTTACGAAGGAAGAGAAAAATTTGAAAAACAGTTTGAAAAAGCAAAAGAGCAGAAAGTCCATGAGATCAAGCAAACACTAAAAAAATATCTTCCCCCTCCTGCAAAAAACATGCTTGATACACCTGAGGGAACTTACGCACTGATAGCGATAGGGATAGCTATACTTATTCTTTTCCTCAAGCTTGTTGGTATGACGCTAAGGCTTGTATCAAAACTTGTGCTTATAATATCGCTTCTTGCGGCAGTTTATTTTTCCTACCTCTACTTTACAGGAACCGGCTGAAAAGAATAATTTTTATTTTTCAGTGTAAAAAAACGGTTTTCAATCTTCAAAACAACTTTTTTATTTTTTTCAAAAAGCTTCACATCTGAAACTACCGTATAGGGAAACTGTTCACCGAATTTCACACTCTCTTTACATCTATTTTTATCAAAGACTGATTTTATTTTTTTCGTATAAAAGCATTCCCCATAAGGGGTAATAACTATGACATCAGGTTTTTTTATTCCTTTAAACACAAAAACTTTATATTCAGGTTTGACTGAGCTGAAAGATAATAACAAGAAAAAAACTAAAACTGAAATGGACAGTTTTAGATATCCATTTATTTTAAAAAGTGAGATGAGTACAACGGCAAAATAAAAAGTTAGCAGATAAATAACTTCAGGACTGTATCCGGCATGTATAATATCAAGTTCTGCAAAATATTTGTTTGTTTTCAAAAATGCTTCCCCAATCAGATCCATAAGCTTGACTGAAAAATCTATCTTAAAAAGGGTGATAATGTTAAAAACAGAAAGGAGAAGATAAGGAAACAAAAGTAAAACAAGAAAAGGGGTTGCAACAACAGTTGTTAAAGAAAACTTCCCAAAGTAGTAAAGAACAAGAGGAGTGGTAAAAACAACAGCAACAACAGACATAAAGAAAGAGGAATAAAAAAAATTGAATACTCTGTTTTTTATTCCTGTGTTCAGAATACTTGAATACAAAATAAGACCAAAAACAGCGATAAATGAAAGTTGGAAACTGACTGAAAAAAGAGAATCAGGAGACAAAAGCAGTATAACAAAAGCTGTGAAAAAAAGCAGATTCATAGGAGAGACTTTAAGATATTTTATTTTTGAAACCAGATACAGATTTCCAAGAAAAGAGGCTCTTACCACAGGAGAATGGAGCCCTGTAAAAAATGGATAAATAGACAAAAATAACGCAGTAATATAATAAGAAAGCTTTTTGTTAAAACCGAAAATAAATAGGAATATAAACATTATGATGCTGACATGCATACCTGATATTGCAAGAAGATGGGACGTTCCAGCATTTATAAAACTCTCTTTATGCTCTCTCAGATATCCTTTCTCTCCAAAAATCAGTGCAAGACCGAGAGGATAGCTGTTTTCAGAGTAGCTTTTTTCTCTGTAATTTTCCATCAGATATTTTTTCAGCAGATAGACCGGATACAAT
>JALTAS010000004.1 GCA_027058925.1 Persephonella sp. | reverse complement strand
AATATTTCCCATTTTCAATAGCCCTTACCCTTGCCATCTCAAAATGCTGGAATGGTGCAACAGTTTTTCCAAACCATGCATCATTTGTTACATTCACAATGATGTTTCCATCTGTAGAAAAATCTGCAACAAAAACAGGAAATATAGCTTCAAAGCATACAAGGGGGGTTATCTTAAAATCATTAAACCTTAATATCTTTTTATTTTTTCCCGGCATAAAGTCGTATCCCTGAAGATAAGGAAAAAGAGGCTTAAACATTCCAAAAGGAAATGGAACGTATTCTCCAAATGGAACAAGCTTTATTTTGTTGTAGTAGTCAACTATCTTCCCATTTTGATCAATTATAAAAATTGAGTTGTGGAGAATAAGTTTGTGATCTTGGTAATAAACATTGTCAAATCCTGAAAGTACAGGCTTTTTTATTTTTTTGATCTGATCAAACAGATAATCCCTGTAAACGTCTGGTTCCTGATATAGAGGGTATACAGGAAGGGCAGATTCAGGAAGTATGATAATATCAACATTATGCTCTGATGCTTTTTTTATAAGATCAAGGTATGTCTGCAAAATCAAAAGTCTTTCTTTAGGGGACTGTTTTATATCCTCTCTAATATTTCCCTGAATGATAGCTATATTTTTTGGAATCCCAGTTTTTTCCCAGTTTTTAATCCTGTAATCTCCCCAGATGTATATGGTAAGAAAAATAATAATCATACCGACAACATAAAAAGTTGAGGCAAGGCTCTTTTTTTCTAAAAATAAAAAAAGTGAAACAGCCATACACACAGCAAGGAAGGAAAGGAAGTAAATCCCCCCAATAGATGTAATCTGTGCAACAGGGTTTATATAGGATAATGTGTATCCAATCAAATTCCAGGGAAATCCTGTAAAAGGGAAAAATTCTCTAAAGATCTCAAGAACAATCCAAACAAAAGGTAAGATAAATGGATAATTTTTAAATTTGAAAAAAAACAGACCAAAAGGAACAAACTGGAATAATGAAAAGGTTATTGAAAAAATGACAAAAAGGATTATTCCTACAAATGTGTTCACATCTCCGTAATGGGTTATGGCAAAAATTATCCAGTAAAAAGAGAATCCAGAAAAAGATACCCCTGTAATAAAAGAGTAAAAAAAGGCATTCTTAAAGGATTTTTCCTGTTTGATCATAAAAAGAAAAATCAAAAAACCACCTAAAAAGGCAAAAGGAATAAAAATTCCGGGAAATGAAAGGGAGATCAAAATTCCAGCGATGATGGACAGAACAATATTTTTCATTATGATTTTACTCTTTGTAAAGGCTGTTAAATCAATTATAATCTATTTCCAGTACAAAAATTGGAGGAAAATAAATGGGTAAACTGAAAATTGTTGTTGACAGAACAATATGTGAAGGGATCGGACCCTGTGCTGAGGAAACAAAATATATAGAACTGGATAAAAGACATAAAGCTGTTATCTTAGAGCCGGATAAACCGAAAGAGGAAGTAATGGAAAAAGCCCAGCATGTTAAAAGGCAGGAGGTAATACTGGATCTTACTCCGGAGGAGGAAGAGGAGATCTTCAGATCAGCAGAGGCATGTCCGGTTAAAGCGATATTCATATACGATCCTGAAACAGGAGAACAGTTATACCCCTAAAATTCTCTGGAGGCGTCTCTCGGCGTCTTTTTCCCAGCCTCTTTTCCCGTCTGTTAGCTTTAATGCTTTTCTGTAGTTTTCTACAGCCTTTTTTAAGTTCCCCAGTGCTTCATAATCTCTGCCAAGAAAATAGTATGTATCAGGAAAGTCAGGGATAAGCTCCCTTGCCTTTTCAAGAAATTTTGCGCTTTTAGAGTATTTCCTAAGTTTAAAATAACCATAACCTGCAAAAAAGTGTGGTTTAAAATACAGATCGTCAAGCTGTGCAGCTTTTACAGCAAGCTCTGTTCCTTCTTTGTAGTTTTCTTCAGTCAACAGCAAAAAGGCTTTTAATGTTAAAGAGGCGTTGTTATCTGGAAAAAGCTGAAGTGATTTGTTTACAAGGTTCAGAGCTGCTATTTTTTTATTTTTTGATAGTTTTTCTTTTGCCTGATAATAAAGATCAAAAGATATTTTTGTTTTTTCTAATTTCTGTTTTATTTTGTGGAAATAGGAAGAATCTTTTATCAAAGGCTTATTCAGATCAAGTTGTGATATTAGCTTTTTTACACTTTTTATCCTTGTATCAGGCAGTGGATGGGTTAAAAGCCATTCAGGCTGTTTAGCCTTGTCTAATTTTTTGAATATGCTGAAAGTTTCCAGAAGTCCCCTTGGATCGTATCCTGCCTCATAAGAAAATCTGACGCCAAATCTGTCAGCCTCTGTTTCATGCTCCCTGCTCCACCTTAAAGACAGAAGCTGTGCCCCTATCTTTCCAAACTGCATAAGCACATCACCGTATTTTGTCTGGTAAGCAAATATACCTGCTATTGATAGCAGAATGTTCATCCCGTACATCTTTTCTAAAAATCTGGCGTGATGTCTTGCATTCACATGGGCAAGCTCGTGAGCAAGAACACCTGCAAGCCGATCCTCTTTATCAAGTGAAAGTATCAGGCCTCTGTTTACGAATATAAAACCTCCTGGAAGGGCAAAAGCATTAATCTGTTTTGTGTTAACGACGTAAAATTTGTAGTTTAATTTTCTTGGTGTGTGCTGTGCTATCTTCTGACCAAGCTTTTGAACATACTCCTGAACTTCCTTATCAGGATACCTTCCGTCGTTTTGGTCTATTGCCAGAGGAAGATACATTCTGCCTATCTTTATCTCCTCCTTTGTAGGCAGTAATGTATAAACAGTTTTCCCTGTTAGGGGGTCGTATGTTCTGGCGCAAGAAAGCAGTAATAAGACTAAAATAAAAGGCAGGACTCTCAACATCATTCTATATTCTGCACCTGTTGTCTGATTTTCTCAAGCTGTGCTTTCATCTCAACCGTATAAGGGGAAAAATCAGGCATCTTATTTCCCATCGTGTTTATCTCCCTGTGCATCTCTTGACATAAAAAGTCCATCTTTCTACCTACAGGCTTATTCTGTCTTATAAGCTCCCTGAACCTTTGTAAGTGGGATCTCAGCCTTACTATCTCTTCTGTTATATCCATCTTGTCTGCAAGTAGTGTTGCTTCTATAAAAGCCCTTTCAGAATACTCCTCTCCAAAAAGTTCTTTTACTTTTTCTGTTATTCTCTGTTTTGCCTTCTGTATAATTTCATCTTTTTCTTTTTCTACAATACTGAGATTATTTTCAATTATTTCCAGCCTCCCTTCAATATCCTTTATGAGCTTTTCCCCTTCTTTTTTTCTTTCCTCTTTTAGGCTGAGGCAGGCTTCTTTAACAGCCTGGACAATCCTGCTTTTCATTGTTTCATCAACAGTTTCCTCTTCATATTCTGAGGCAAGGGCTGAACTTATCTCATATTTTTTGTCATCTGTTGGTTTAAGACCAAGCTGATCCATCATCATATTAACGCTCTCAAGAGCTTTCTTCAGGTTGTCAATATTAAGAAGTATCTTTGGCTGGTAATATTTTATGTTTAGATATATCTGAAAACTTCCCCTCTCAAAAATTGATTTTACTGTATTTCTTATATCAAGGTCTATGAAAAACAGTATATCTCTGGGACCTTTTACTGAAATATCAATTCCTTTGTTGTTCAGTGATTTTATCCTTACCTCAATCTGGTATTCATCATAAGATTTTACTGTATAGCCAAATCCTGTCATGCTGTAAGGCATTTTTTCTTCTCCTTTATATCTGTATTCCAAAGATTGACTGCATAACTGAACCAAATAAATAAGCTATTCCTGCAGCTGTAAATGCAGAAACAACCATCTCAAGTATCTTTTTCTTAATGCTTATTCCTGACAGAACAGAAATAATAAGAGCAACAAATGTTAATGCAAGCCCCGCAAACAAAATAGAAAAAGGTAGAGCTATGTAAGAGTTAGGGGCAAAAAAGTAAGGAATTACAGGGAAAAACACACCCACGAGATACGCAAATCCTGTAAAAAAGCCGGATTTTATCTCATTTTCTTCTGTTTCCTGTATAAGTAGTTTTGATATAGCTTCTTTGCTTTTACCTATCTTTTTTGTTATATCTTCGGCGATCTCTTTTAAAACACCTGATTCAATAAGTTTTTCCCTGTATTCTTCAACAGCCCTTTCAGGTGCAACATCAAATATTATCTCCATCTGTTCTTTCTGTGCCTGATTTACCTGTCTTTGTGATCTTACAGATATATAAGCCCCAATGCCCATTGATAAAGCTCCTGCAACGCCAACTATAAGACCTGAAACACCAACAATAAGCGGGTTGTATAGATAAACAGCCGAAAGACCTGCAACAGCTCCAAGTATCTCAACAAGGCCGTCATTCATACCAAGAACAAAATCTCTAATGTTTGACATACCCTTTTCATTGATCTGTCTTGCAAAGAATGTTTCATGCTCTATCTCATCAAGTATTATCTTTTTGAGCTTTTCTTTTTCTCCTTCTGATAGATCCTCATTTTTTAAAAAGCTGTAGTAATTTTTGATAGCACCAGATTCTCCCAATTCAAAAAATGATATAACCAGCACCGGATTTAAAAATTTAGAGAGGATTTTCATAAAGATTACTTTAATATTTTTCTTTTTTACAGCAGGAGGTTCTAACCCTCTGTTTTTCTGAAACTCTTTCCAGAAGGAGGCATGCTCTTTTTCCATGTATGCTATCTTTTTTATTTTCTCTGAAAGTTTTTTGTCTTTAATAGACTGGGCGATCTGAAGGTAAGTAAAGTAATCATTCATCTCCATCTCGTAAAAGTAAAATGGAAGACTATTTTTTTCCATCTTCTTCCTCTAAAATACTGTTTATTTTGTTTATGTAGCAGTTCAGTATGTGTTCTCCCTTTTTTTCAAAGTCAGTCTGAACACCGCCGGATTTTAGAAAATTGTTTATCTCCTTAATCAGTTCATTCTCATCTTTTGCTATTTTCACAACCCCTTCAGGTAGCAACTCCTCAACCATATCAGATATCTTATCGTAATACTTACCTATTACAACAGGTTTGTTTTGGAGAACAGCCTCAAGTATGTTATGACCTCCTACAGGTGCAAAAGTTCCTCCGATAAAAACAACATCTGCATATTTATAAAAACCTGACAGCTCCCCCAGTGTATCAATTATGTAAATATCTGTTTCTGGTCTGTCAGTTTTTGATCTTAAACTGCAGAAAAATCCTGCCTGTTCTGCCAGTTTTACAACTTCATTAATTCTTTCTATATGTCTGGGAGCTATTATTAACTGAAGATCAGGGTGTTTTTCTTTTAGATTTTTGAACACATTAAGAATAATTTTTTCCTCAGGTGCATGGGTACTTCCAGCTATTAAAATTTTTCCTTTTTTTGTAAACTCAATATCCTTTGATAGTTTAGAAGAAATAAACTTGAGATCTCCGCACAAAACAGCTCTGCTTCTGTAGTGTAGAAATCTGTTTATCCTTCTGATATCGCTTTTTGATCTTGCTATTATAAGTCTGAAGCTGTTATAGATTTTTCTGTAAAAAAAAGGGATTTTTCCGTATCTTTCAAAAGATTTTTGTGAAATCCTTGCATTTATTGAGATCACAGGAATATGCTTTGATGATACAGTGATCAGGTTGTACCATAGCTCCCCTTCTGTAATTAAGAGGGCTTTAGGTCTGTAGATATTCAAAAACTTTTTTATCAGAAATGGGAAATCAAAAGGAGCAGACCTTACAACAGCATAGGGAAAAAGTTTTTTTGCGTAGTCTTTACCTCTTGGGGAGGAAACGGTGATGATGATCTTGTATTTTTTACCAAATATATCAATCAAAGGTTTTGATAGATTCAGTTCTCCAACACTTGCACAGTGAAACCACAGGGTATTATCAGCATCATCATTGTATAAAACAAACCTTTCTTTTAGATCAGGATTGTATCCGTTTTTTCTGGCTAATATGTAAAAAACAGCCGTGTAAAAAGGAAACAAAACAGCGTAAAAAAATGTGTATATAAGTCCCATCTATCACCTTAAAACTGTGCTTAAAATCTTTTTATAACTAAAATTTATTGAAAAAATTCCTGTAAACAGGGCAACAGCAACCATCATATACATTATAGCAAGTTGAAAGGAAACAGCTTCCATGGGGTGTGCTCCTGCAAGGAGCATTCCTGTTGTTACTCCCGGTATATGTATTATTC
>JALTAS010000003.1 GCA_027058925.1 Persephonella sp. | reverse complement strand
ATCTTTTCTCTGTCTTTTTCCAACAACTATCAGGTCTGTTCCAAAATCTTTTACAGCTTCTAAAATCGCCTTTGATGGTTCTGTTTTTATTATCTCAAAATCTGCCTTTATGCCTTCCAGAGCAAGATCTTCTATCAACTTTTTAAGCATACTTATCTTTTTCTGGAAAACAGATTCATATATGTGGCTGAAGTGGGCAAATCCTTCCTCTGTGTCTGCATGAACAATGTCTAATTCTGCTCCTGTTTTTTTTGCTATCTCTTTAGCTGTTTCAAGGGCTTCTATAGAGTTTGGGAGAAAATCATAACCGCAAAGAATTTTTTTCAAATCGTTTCCTAAAGGTTTGCCTTTTATTACAAGGACAGATGATCTTGCTTTGTTAACGATTTTTTCTGCTTCATTCCCTAAAAGAAAGCTTTTATGAATATTTTTCCTGTGGGCACCTATCACAATAAGATCAAAATTTCCCTGTTCACAGGCCTCAAGTATCTCCTCAGCAATATCGCCTGTGCTGACAGAGAAAGTTGTTTTAATTCCTTTATTTTGTGATATCTTCTGTGCTATCTCTGAAAGTTTTTTTGATGCTTCTTTTGATATGTTTTCCACAGTCTGAACAATCTTTTTAAACTCGTCCGGATCAATCAAAGGCTCTAAATCATCAAATGATACAGGGAAGATAGTGTTTTCAACTACATGAATAAGCTTTATCTCGCTGCCGAATATCTTTGCAATAAAAATCGCAGAATTTATTACATCTTGTGAAGATTCATCAAAATCAACGCCAACAAGGATCTTTTTAAAAAGCATATCATTCCCCTGCAAGTTTGTCTTTTGCGTATTCCATCAAACCTCCCGCCTCAAAAACCTTCTTAAGGCTCTCAGGGAGGGGTTTGAATGAGTATTCCTTTCCTTTTGTTTTGTTTATTATTTTTCCCTGATCCATGTCTATCTCAATGATATCTCCTTCCTGTGCTTCCTTTGCAGCTTCTGGGGATTCTATTATTGGAAGACCTAAATTTATCGCATTTCTGTAAAAAATTCTTGCAAAGGATTCTGCTATGATAGCACCTATTTTTGCCCCCTTCAGTGCAAGGGGTGCATGCTCCCTTGAAGAACCGCATCCAAAATTTTTACCTGCAACTATAATATCCCCCGGATTTACCTTTTTAGGGAAGTCAGGATCTGCATCTTCCATAACATGCTTGGCAAGTTCTTCAGGATCTGTTGTAACAAGATACCTTGCCGGAATTATCTCATCTGTATTAATGTCATCTCCAAACTTCCAAACCTTACCTTCTATTTTCAACAGAAAAACCTCCTGAAATTTAATCTTGATTATCTCAAATGATACCACAAATGGAGTTTTCAATGTAAGATATTGATAATAAAGATTTAAAAGGGGTGAAAACATGAAAATATACTTTTTTGGGATAGAGGACTGGGAAAAACTCCATATAGAAAGAAGATTGAGGGAAAAAGGAATAAATGAAGAAATTTATTTTTATAAAGAACCCCTTGATCTGACAACAGTTGATAAAGCAGAGGATGCGGACATAGTAAGCGTTTTTATATACTCAAAGCTTGATAAACAAGTTATAGACAGAATGCCAAGCCTTAAGCTTATAGTAACCAGATCCTCCGGTTATGACCACATAGATGTTGATTATGCTAAAGAGAAGGGAATAAAGGTTGCCCATGTTCCTGGATACGGCAACAACACGGTTGCCGAATATACATTTGCGTTAATACTTGCCCTTGCAAGGAAGTTCAAACCTATGATAGAAAACATCACAAGGGGAATTTTTACTCGTGAAAACATGATGGGTATGGACATAATGGGAAAAACGATCGGTATAGTGGGAACAGGCAGAATAGGTTCTTATGTTGCCAAGATAGCATACGGCTTTGGAATGAAAATACTTGCATACGACAGATCAAAAAATCAGGAACTTATAGAAAAGTACGGTGTGGAATATGTTGGTCTTGAAGAACTGCTGTCAAAGTCTGATATTGTAACCGTTCACCTACCTTACAACAGGGCAACACATTTTTTGATAAACAGATTTAATATAAAACTGATGAAGCTTGATGCTATGCTTATAAACACATCAAGGGGAGAGGTTGTTGAGCTTGAGGCGATTGTTGAGGCACTTAAAGAAGGAAGACTGGCAGGAGGTGTAGGTCTTGACACTATTGAGACAGAGATAACAACAGAAGAGGAGCTATTAAAAGGAACAGGTCTTACGACCCTTAAACTGAAAAAAGCTGCTGAGGCAAAATACCTCCTCAGTCAGGAGAATGTTATAGTATCTCCCCATCTTGCTTACTACACAAAAGATGCCTCAGAAAGGATACTTGATATAACTATTGAGAATATAGAGAGATTTATGAAAGAGGGTGAACCTGCAACTCCTGTTCCGTAAAGCTAAAAATCAATCTCTTTTGTGTTATAATATCTGATGTTTTATAAAAATTCAGGGAGAAAACTTTGGATTTTAAAAGGAAAACTGTTCTTGTTACAGGATCAACAAGGGGAATAGGAAAGGCGATAGCAACAAAGTTTGCACAGAAAGGTGCAGATGTAATAGTAACAGGTAGAAATAAAGGGAATGCAGAGATAGTTGCACAGAACCTTAAAAATGAGTACGGAATAAATGCTTTCGGTTGCAAGCTTGATTTTTCTGAAGACATACCACAGCAGTGGAAAGAGATAGAGAAGGTTGCTGGAAAGGTTGATATTCTTGTTAACAATGCAGGACTGACAAGAGACACACTTTTTATAAGAATGAAAGATGAAGACTGGGATACAGTCCTTCAGGCAAACCTGACAGGAACATTCAAAATAACCCAGCTTGTTGTAAAAGGAATGATCAAAAAAAGATGGGGAAGAATTATAAATATATCCTCAATAATCGGTTTCATAGGTAATGTTGGACAGGTCAATTATGCTACAACAAAGGCAGGATTGATAGGGTTTACAAAATCACTTGCAAAAGAGCTTGCTTCAAGAAATATCACTGTTAATGCAGTAGCACCCGGATTTATAGAAACGGATATGACTGAAAATCTTCCTGCTGAGATAAAAGAAAAATATCTTGAACAGATCCCCCTCGGTAGATTTGGAAAGCCTGAAGATGTGGCTGATGCTGTTCTTTTCCTTGCATCTGATATGGCAGATTACATAACAGGTGAAACAATACATGTGAACGGCGGAATGTACTAAAAAAATAAATTTTGGAGGTCATAAAAGAATGGAAGAAAGAATTAAGGAGATCATCGCAGATCAGCTTGGGATTGATGTTGAGCAGATAAAGCCTGAGTCAAAATTTGTTGATGATCTTGGAGCTGACTCCCTTGATGTTGTTGAGCTTATCATGGCATTTGAAGAAGAGTTTGATGTTGAAATTCCTGACGAAGATGCTGAAAAAATCCAGACTGTTGGAGATGTGATTGAGTACATCAAGGCTAAAAAAGGAGAATAAGTCAGTATGAGAAGAGTCGTCGTTACCGGCATTGGGGCTGTAACACCTTTAGGGCATAATGTAGAACAAACATGGGAAGGTTTGATTAAAGGAAAAAGCGGTATTGATGTTATCAAACGGTTTGATCCTTACTCTTACAACCTTCCTGTCGTTATAGCCGGAGAGGTTAAGGATTTTGATCCAAAAAAATACCTGAACCCTAAAGATGCAAAAAGAATGAGCGACTTTGTAAAGTTTGCAATGGTAGCTGCAAAGGAGGCTGTTTCAGATTCAGGGCTTGAAACTGACAAAATAGATCTTAACAGGGCAGGTGTTATAGTCGGTACCGGTATCGGCGGACTGAGGGACATTGAGGATCAGCAAACTCTTTTACTTGAGAAAGGAGCCAGAAGGGTTTCTCCCTTCTTTATCCCTTCTGGTATATCAAACATGGCATCAGGTTATATATCTATAGAGTTTGGGTTTAAAGGACCTAACTCATGTGTTGTTACAGCCTGTGCAACAGGAACTCACGCCATTGGAGATGCTTTCAAGATAATCCAGCGTGGAGATGCAGACATAATGATCGCAGGAGGGACTGAATCGGCGATAACCCCACTTGGTATAGCTGGATTTGCAAATATGAAAGCTCTCTCAACAAGGAATGAAAAGCCTCAAAAAGCATCAAGACCTTTTGATGCTGAGAGAGATGGTTTTGTGATGGGAGAAGGAGCTGGAATTCTTATTCTTGAGGAGCTTGAACATGCACTGAAAAGAGGGGCAAAGATATACGCTGAGGTTGTTGGTTACGGTATGACAGGTGATGCTCACCACATAACAGCACCCTGTGCAGATGCTGATGGTGCTGTAAGGGTTATGGAAATGGCTCTTAACGATGCAAGGCTAAACCCGGATGAGGTTGATTACATAAACGCCCACGGAACATCAACTCCATTGAATGATAAAGTGGAAACCCTCGGCATAAAAAAAGTTTTTGGTGATCATGCTTACAAAATGAAGATAAGCTCAATAAAATCAATGATAGGACACCTACTTGGTGCAGCAGGAGCTGTTGAGGCTGTTGCCACGGTAAAGACTATTGAAACTGGCATAATACCACCAACAATAAATTACGAACACCCTGATCCAGATTGTGATCTTGACTACACCCCAAACGAGGCTGCTGAATATCCTGTAAAGGCTGCTATATCAAACTCATTTGGTTTCGGCGGAACTAATGCATGTTTAGCATTTAAGGCTTATGAACATTGAGATTGAAAAGGAGTTTTTAGAGAGGATAAAAGCCCTTGAAAACAAGCTGGGCTACAGTTTCAAAGACAAAACCCTTCCCCTTTCTGCTTTAACCCACAGATCTTTTGCCGTAGAGTATCACAGAAAGCTTGCCGATTACGAGGTCTTAGAGTTTCTTGGAGATGCTGTTTTATCTCTGATAGTAAGTGAGATACTTATAAAAACATTTCCTGAAGCAAGGGAAGGTGAGCTATCACAGATAAGATCTGCAGTCATAAGCGAAGCTTATCTTTCAAAACTTGCAAGAACGATAAATCTGGGAGAGCTTGTTCTACTGAGCAAGGGAGAAATAGCCCAGAAAGGTATGGAAAGGGAGTCTCTTCTTTGTGATGTTTTTGAGTCTGTTTTTGGGGCTGTGTATGTTGATTGCGGGTATCTGATAGACCCTCCAAGACAGATATTCAACAGATTTTTTAAAGATCAACTAATTCAGGACATAAAAAAAGGGGATATTCCGAGGGACTACAAATCACTTCTGCAGATACTAACACAGAAAGTTTTTGGTAAAACACCAAAATACAAGGTTATTACTGCTGTTGGACCTGAACATGCAAAAACATTTACCGTTGAGTGTGTGATAGAGGGAATAAGAACAACAGGCATTGGAAAATCAAAAAAAGAGGCAGAATCTAAAGCAGCCCAGAAGGCTTATATGAAGCTCTCAAAAAATGAAAAAGAGGAACAGTCCTAAAAACATTCCTGTATTTTACCGTTTATATTGACAGCATCAAACAGAAGATCGTGTATGTAGTAGGCAAAATCAATGTTGTTTGTACCTCTTTTTAAATGTTTTATAAAGTCTAAAAACACCCCTTTGTAATGGTTCACAAGCCTATTTCCTGTTTTTGAAAAGTCAGCTATTATCTGGCTTTCTTTCCCTTCTTTCAGAATAACCTGCTGTTTTGAATGGTTAAGGATAATCTCTTTTTTAGGATTTTCGAACCTGAACCTGCTTATTTTGCAGTCAATACCGTAAACCCAGCCTGTTTCAATCAACCCGTAGTTATTAAAACCAAACTCAAAAAAAACAGCCCCCTGAATATCGCCGTATCTGTTTATCTGTTTAATAAAGCTTAGCTTACTCTCTGAAACCTTAAGATCATCTAAAAATTTTCCAACAACACTGAGGGCGTTTATCCCGCTGTCAATCCAGCTTCCGTTCAGGCTTTTCGCAAAGCTTTTAAGTTTCCCATTTTCAATGTAAGGATCAAAAAAGCCAGCTCTGAAAGATGTTATCTCTCCCAGCTCTTTTCTCAACTCTTCATCATACCTTTTCTTGAACCACTGAACCTCTTTTGCAAAATAGTAATGAAGAGAAACGACAAAAACAACGCCCTTTTCCCTTGATAACTTTACAAGGTTTTTAAACTCCTGAATGTCCAGCACAGCAGGTTTTTCAATCAGGACATTCAGACCTTCCTTAAGACATACCTTTGCAACCTCATAATGCAGAATGTTTGGAAGGGATATTACAACAG
>JALTAS010000002.1 GCA_027058925.1 Persephonella sp. | reverse complement strand
TACCTAAATATTTTGATATATATATGCTGCTTCTTTTTATAGGTAGCGAAAGCAGTAGCTCAATAAAACTTCTTGAATCGTACATGAATATTGTTCCTAAAATGAGGCTTATAAGAGGGATTACCACAATAACAAGCTGAAGCAGTGTTGCTACAACTTTTGCAGGGGATTTTGCGAAATAAAAAAGAGCTGTTGTGAGAAGGAGGAAAAACAGAAAATAAAATATTATCCATTTATTTCTGAACATATTAAAAAACTCATACTTAAGCAGTTTTAGAACCATACCCTTTCTCCATCAGTTTTGCGATCGCCCTTTCTAAGTTTTTTTCACCTGAATTTTCAATTATCTCCTTTACAGATCCCTGAACATAAACAATCCCCTCAAGTAAGAAAACTATATAATCAGCAATTTCTTCAACCTCGCTCATTATATGTGATGTCAAAACAACAAGCCTGTTCCTTTCCGCCTGTTCTCTTATCCTATCCTTTAAAAAACTGCTTGATATAGGATCAAGCCCAACTGTAGGCTCATCAAGAAAGTAAAGATCTGGATCAAACATAAATGTTATTAATGCACTTACCTTCTGTTTTGTTCCTCCTGATAATGTTTTCAGTTTTTTATCCATGTACTGCTGAAGTTTAAAACCTTTTATAAATTTTTCTTTTATGTTTGGATTATATCCCTCTTTCCTTATATCAACAAGCATGTTGATAAGTTCCTTTAGTGTAAGATTTTCTGGAAAGACTGCAGTTTGGGGCATATAACCAATATATTTTCTGTAGTTCCAGCTATGAGTTGCACTTTCTCCCTTTACATATATTTCGCCTGATGTGGGGATAACAAGACCTAAAATAGATTTTATCAGTGTGGTTTTTCCTGATCCGTTTGGACCTAATATTGCAACAACTTGCCCTTTTTTCAGTTCAATATTTATTCCTTTAAGAACCTCAAGTCTTCCAAATTTTTTATGCAGATTTTTTATTTTGACCATTCATATCTCCTCATCAATGGTCTGTTGTCTGTTAGTTTTGAAGGTATTATCATAGGAAAGTTTCTTTCTGTGTAATCAAGCAGATATATAAAAAAGCTTCTTGTTAAAACTATTGAGAGTGGATAATTTTCTGTAAAATATCCAAAAAGAGAAACAGGTCTGTAAGGAACATCTCCTATACCGTCTCCATTAAGATCGTATCCTTTATAGTCGCTCCAGTAGTTCTCTATGTATTTGTTTGGATTCTCAAAGCTGTTTGTTGCAACATTAAATGTGTTTGCAATGAAGTTGTTATGTTTAAAAGTATTATTTTGGGAGTTTGACCATATTCTAAGAGCCCATCCGTTTTCAATAAGATCATTTTCTTCTATAGCTGTTCTGTTTGTGTTGTCTGCAAATATAGCTGTTGTGTTTTTGTAAAAAATATTGTGGTATATGTAACTATCATAGATCTCTTTCAGTAAAAGTCCGTAAGATGCCATCCCCCAGTTATAATCAAATTTGTTGTGAGCCATATAAACAAATTTTGTGTACATAACAGCAACGCCGGCACCGTTATTTCTAAATGTGTTGTTTATATAATTGTCTCTGTGTGAAAACATAAAGTGAAGACCGTATCTGAGGTTTTTTTCGCTTATGTTATTTATTATTGTGCTGTTTGTAACAAACTCTAAATAAATGCCGTCTCTATGATTTCTAACATGGTTTGATTCAATAAGCATGTTTTTACAGTGCCAGAGATGAATACCATTTCCGAAGTTTGTTTCAATTCTTGTTCCAAAAGCAGATTTCAGGTATTTCAGTTTTGCAGAGCCAAAAACTTTATTATTTTTTATTATACCATTTTTTGAAGCAGCAAAATAAATTCCCCAGTAGTTGTTTTTCAAAATGCAGTCCTCTATACGGCAGTTTTTTGTTCTAAAAAACTTTATTCCTGCTATGTCCTCTATGTCGCTTTTTCCTGAGTTTTGAATGACAAGACCTTTGACAACTACATTGTTTGCTTTTACTGTGATGACTTCGTATTTTTTTTGTCCATCTATTACAGGGTATCCTTCGCCGATAAGCTTTACAGATTTTTTGATCAGTATATTCCCCTCTTTATAAATCCCTTTTTTTATAAGGATGGTATCTCCATCGTTGGCGATCTGAAGGGCTTTTTTTATTGAGGATATCTTACAGTCTGGGCAGACTGTTATTGTTTTCGCATGTGGAAAAGTAAAGGTAATAAAAAACAGTATATTTATACAGAGGAGTTTTTTCATTTTACATGTTCATATGATTCATTTTCATTTTATGTTTTTTCTCTATCCACTGTTTTTTTACAAGATCAATAACCTGCTCCCAGTTTAACACTTCTCCACCGTATTTTTCTTTAACCTTTTCAAGCTCTTCTTTTTTTTCAAAAGCTGTAAGGTTCATTCCCATTGGACTTGGAAGCCCTTTTGTGTGTAGATATATAGCTTTTTCAGCAGGTATGAACTTTTTTGTAACAAAGTCTGGAACCCACAAAGAATGTATCTTCATTTTTCCCTTATTCTGAATAAAAAATGCTGTAAGACATTCTATACTGTCAAACTTGTAAACCTTCCCGGTTTTTAAAATAAGCTCTGATCCGTATCTTGGATCTGTTATTTTCATCCTGCAGTAATCGCATTCGTCCTGTCCATAATTAATAGGTACAGGTTTTATTTCTCTTTCGCATGATGCAAACATGAAAAAGAGAATTGCTGGAGCCATCAGCATTAAAAGTTTGAGGAGTTTCATGCTTTTTTTCTACCTCTTAAAAATTCTACAAATGCAGATAATACACCAAGAGTACCGGAAACAGCAAGTATATATGTTCCTGTTGAAGGAAATGCACACGCCTTGAAGTTGAGCAGATGTTTACAGCCAAACATAGGAGGTTGGTATGCCATTCCTGGTATTTTAATCGGTGCATGGGGATTAAGATTGTGTCCGTAATCGTACTCCCACCACCAGAAATCAATCAATGATGCTACACCTATTAAAACTATTAAAACAGCCCATGCATACAGCAGTTTTTTACTCCCTGTAACAGCTGTTAATAGCCCCAGAAATATCATGAAGCCAAAGATTACAGGAAGTATCTTGAGTTCAGGAATAGAGTTTGGATCTATTTTTTTCATTCCAACGTAGTGGTTTAAAAGATTAATATTTTGGAGATCATGGGGATTTTTCCCTGTTATTTTGTTTACCCAGATTATCATTCCCAATCCGTCTGGATACTGTGGAGCATAAAGGCGTATTTTCCATAAAGGTTGAAAATAAATTCCTATCATTATTAAAGAAGCGAGGGCTATAAGCCCCCGAGAAATCCAGCTCATATTTTATACCTCCTTATTTTACTGTGTGCATTTCTTCTCCTGTTCCATACTTAATTGGCACATTAGAGCCTTTTGGAGATACTCTTACATAACCCTGCATTTCCTGGTGTAGAGCAGAACAGAAGTCTGTACAGTAGAATGGGAATACTCCTGGTTTTTCAGGTTTCCATTTGAGTGTGAGAGTTTCTCCAGGCATTATAAGGAGGTTTGATGTTCTTGCTCCATATACAGCAAATCCGTGAGGTATATCCCAGTCTTGCTCAATATTTGTAACATGGAAATAAACAGTATCACCTACTTTAATACCTTCTATATTGTCAGGTGTGAAGTGAGATCTGATCGCTGTCATATAAACATGAACAATATTTCCTTTTCTTACTACTTTAGCTTCTTCTTCAGATTTTGTGGCATATGGGTGAGTGTTCTTCTCAAGTTCAAAAATTTTCAGTGATTTAGGTTCAAGGATGCTTGCAGGTATAGCCTGTGCATAGTGTGGTTCTCCAAGCTCTGTAAGATCAAGGAGAAACTGTGGTTTAGTATTTTCAACATTTGCAGAGATGTCGTAAAGCTGTCCTGCATGTGGAAGTTCTGGACCTGTTGGAAGGAAAACATCTTTTGTTATTTTGTTCATAGGCAGGAGATATTTACCCCATGGTTTTGCAGAATCTCCTCCCGGGATCATCAGGTGTCCAACAGAGTAGTATGTTGGAACATGTCCAAGAACCTTACATTTTTTGTAGTCGTAATAAACAACATCAGAGGATATAAAACATGAAGTGAATGCATGTCCTCTTCCATCAAACTCTGTGTGCAAAGGTCCAAGACATGGGTTTGGAATTTCACAGTGGTTGATAGCTTCATATTTCAGAACAGGTATTCCATCAATTTCTCCTGCAAACTGTTTGTTCTTGATGGCGTTAATCATTTTTTCAAATGAGTGTATAGGGATTACTGTTGCAAGTTTACCACCACCGATTATGTAATTTCCGTCAGGTGTTACATCTACACCGTGTGGAGATTTTGGAGTTGGTAGGAAGTAAACTACTCCAGGACATTCTTTAGGAATTATCCATTTTACGCTTGTTTTCCATTCTGTCCTTGCTATTCTATCACCTTCATCAGGTCTATAGTTATGGGCATACTTTGTTTTTACTTCTTTGTATTTACCCTGTGCTATACATTCTTCAGCTCTTTTGAAGTTTACCGCTGCTATGTAGTCTTTATCTTTCATGGAGGCGTTTATCTCAAGAAGTGTGTGTGCTTGCTCTGAATTATATGATGTGAAGAAACACCATCCGTAAGAGGGTCCTTTTCCACAATGTGCAAGGTCATAGTCAAAACCAGGAACCAGAACCTGGAATGCTATATCCATTTTTCCAGGTTTGTCAGCTCTTATAAATGTCAGAGTACCTTTAAAATACTTTTTGTACTCTGCTATTGGAACATCTTTCTGTGGTATTGGCACAGAGAACCTTGTTGCTGCTGTTATATATTTTGTGTCAGGAGTGGTAAATGCTGATGCGTGGTTACCTCCTGAGAAAGGTATCTCAAGTATCTCTGTTGTTTCAAATGTTTTTAAATCAATCCTTGCTACCCTTGGTGTGTTGTTTTCATTGATAAATATCCATCTTCCATCAGGCACTCCATTTGTCTGTGATAGTTCTGGATGGTGAGTATCCCCCCATGGGATAAATCCGTGACTGGTCATAAGCATAGCTTTTGTTTCTTCAGAATATCCATATCCGTTCATTGGGAATACGGAAAAAACAGGTATAACTTTAAGCAACCTTCCTGATGGAAGTCCATAAACGCTGAGCTGACCGTTATAACCTCCAGATAAAAATGCATAAAATTCATCATGCTTTCCATGCGGGACATAAACCTTTTCTGCCGGGCTTTGTGCCATTGAAGGCAGTGACACAATCCCGGCAGCCACCGCTGAAAACAGCGCCAGCTTAACCTTGGATTTCATAACTCTTCCCTCCTTTTACTTGGTATCTAACTTCAAGATTAAATCAACAATTTTTTCAGCCTGCTGTTTATTTACACCATGTTGTGCAGGCATATACGCCATTTTTATTTTTATTTTGTACTTTCTCCCTTTCATCTGCCATTTCATCATAGATCCGCCTAAAATGCTTTTTACCAGAGTTTCCTTTGCATTGGGTTTCCCTTTGTATTCTTTTGCTATTATTCTGTAAGGTGGTCCTGCCTTCGCCTTGTCAACAGCATGACATCCACTACAACCGTACTGTTTTGCCAGTTTCTCAACCTCTTTTGTAGTATCTGCTAAAGCCCCTGTTAATACTACTCCTGCTGCTGCTACCGCTACCAGGAAATTTTTCATAGTTATACCTCCATTATCAATAGTTCCATAATCAAGTTAGTATCTGTAAACCATGCTTGCATTGACAGACATCAAGGATTGATCCAGATTAATTATGTAAATTTCATCACAGGTTAATAATATTCTACTGATTATATGACCCAATGGAGGGTTGAGGCGGATGCTAAACAAAATATTTAAATCAGCCACAGTCACTGAACTAAAGGTTCTTGAAAAAATATCCCAGTTGGAAGAAAGAAAAAAAGGAGACATTCTTTTTTTAGAGGGGGATCCTCCCAATTTTGTATATTATCTAATTAATGGTGTTGTAAAGATATACAAAACAACAGCTAATAACGGAAAAGAGGTTACACTGAACTATATCCTGCCGAAGGCGTTTATTGGTGAGTTTGCTGTTTTTAAAAGGATAGAATTCCCTTTTTCTGCTGAAATGGAAACAGATGGAGAGATACTTAAATTCAGATCAGATGAGTTTTTAAATCTTGTCAGGAAAAGTTCTGATCTATCTTTTGAGGTAATTCAGTATATGGCAGATAAAATAAAGAAGAATTACGAATACTGCGAAAAC
>JALTAS010000001.1 GCA_027058925.1 Persephonella sp. | reverse complement strand
GTTTAGGCTGTCTAGTAAGAAAGAGCTTACCTTCTGGCATTTCGCTGGTTTTAACTTTTTCCAGCATATCAAACTTGCCTCTGGATTCTAAGGTTTGTTCCAACTCTGGCTGATAATCAAAATGTTCCTCCAAAAGCTCTTTACCACGTCCTGTCACAAAAATAAATTCTTCGATACCAGCTTCTCTTGCTTCTTCAAAAGCATGCTGGATTAAAGGGCGGTCAACAAGAGGAAGCATTTCTTTGGGCATTGATTTTGTAGCGGGAAGAAAACGTGTACCAAGACCAGCAACAGGAAAAACCGCCTTGCGGATTGGTTTAAATATTTTTTGATTCATAATATTTTCTGACTATTTTTAAAAATTACAATGATTTTAATCGCATATTATATTTAAAAAATCAATATAGCTATTATGTAGGATAAAAAACTATGATTATGACTTCTATTTTTTATTTAATAAAACATCTCTGGCTTTGTTAAGTCTACGAGCTAGCCCTTCGCTACCTCCTGTATCAGGGTGCAGCTTTTGCATTAATTTTCTATGAGCAGCCTTTATCTCTTTTTCTGTTGCACCTTCTGAAAGTCCTAAAATATCCAGTGCTTCTTTTTTTTCTATATTTTCTGAAAAATCTTCTTTTTCTTCATTTTTTTTTCTTCCACCCCTTTCTTTACCTTCCCATTTAGGTACTTGGTTTCTTTTTTGCCACCAATAAGCAAGAAAAGGCCACGCCGCAGCGACAATTGCTATTGCCGCAGGAAGTCTTCCTGTTACGGCAAGTATAAATAAAGCAACGCATATAGTTATAGTAAATACAGTATATATAGCGGCTTTTACCTCTTTTTTGTCTGCAGAAGTAAAAAAACGAAATAAAAAAATCGCTCCTATTAATAAACCTATTACTAGAAGAATATAAGGCATTTTATGGCTTCCTATTTTATGGATTTATAATATTATCTTACCGCTGCCCTAACAGATTTTTTAATTTTCTTGTACCGTTCAGGCTTAATAGCCATTATCAGATTTCTTACTTCCTGTCTTGCAGAAATTTTAGACATGGTCATTTCATTGTCTTTTTCTTCTTCTAAATCAAGTAAAGTAAGACCTTTTGGAAATAATTCTCTAAATATTACTCGTTCACCAAAGCCAGATACAGTTCTAAAACCAGCTAAAAAAGAGATTCTTTCTAAAACATTACCTACATCTTCTTTATTTTTTGCGTTGATGTGGGAAAGCCTGTTTCTCATAACTATCCAATCAAAAACGACTCCATCACGTGCCATTTTTATATTTCTTGCTTCGTTAACCATATTTGAATAAATGGAGGGCGCACCAACTTCATATGTATCTGGGTCAATTTCAGCAAGCAACGCCATATCAACAAAAGAATCATTCATAGGGGTAATCAAAACATCGGCATAGCTGTGTGCTATACGGCTAAGATTTGTATCAAAACCAGGAGTATCAATTATTATAAAATCACATTTATTGCCAAGCTCCGCAATTGCCATTTCTAAAAAATCATTTTCTTCTTTTA